>DATITC010000001.1:0-11966 GCA_035468175.1 Frankiaceae bacterium
CCACTACGCCGCCCACAACGGCCCATTCTCCATCGTCGTACACGCCCCCGGCACCATCCCCGTCCGGCCACGGCAACCCGACGACCCCGACTACGAAATCCGCCCCGACCCACCACCCGGCGACCAACCCACCATCACCGACATGCTCACCACCACCACCCGCCACTGGCAAACGGCGTCTTGAGCAGCACACGTCTGTGGCGGGCGAAGCTCTCGCCGCCCCGCAGCCCGGAACGCTGGGCACAATGAGTGGGATGTCCGCGCAGCAGCCCGAACCGGCCCGACCCTCGACGACGTTCTACGACGCCGTGGGCGGCGAGCCGACGTTCACCGCCCTCGTCGCTCGCTTCTACGAGGGCGTGGCCGGTGATCCGGAGCTGCGCCGGCTATATCCGGAGGAGGACCTCACCGACGCCGAGGAGCGGCTTCGGCTGTTCCTCATGCAGTACTGGGGCGGTCCCTCGACCTACGGCGAGCAGCGCGGGCACCCACGCCTGCGCATGCGGCACGCGCCGTTCGTCATTGGGCCGGCCGAGCGGGATGCATGGCTGCGACACATGTCCGAGGCGGTGGACTCCATCAACCTGCCGCCGGAGCTCCGCGCGCCGTTATGGGACTACCTGTACGGCGCAGCGCACGCGATGCAAAACTCGGCGGGCTGACTCCCGCGCGCTACCTAAGGCGTGCGTCGGCCGTCGCGCAGCGCGGCCACCGTGTTCTCCACCCGCCGCTGGCGGGTCTCCGGCTTCTTCGCCTCCTCGATCCACCGCACCCACTCCTTGCGGTGGGAGAAGGCGAGCCGGTCGAAGAAGCTCTGCGCCTGCGACTCCTGCTCGAACGCCTGCTGCAGGTCGGGCGGCACCACGACCTCTCGGGGCGCCTCATCGAGCTCGAGATCCACGTCGAGCTCATCCCCGGCGGCTACACCGGCCGCCGTGCGGTTCTCCGCACTCAGTGGCACCAGGAAGCGACCCTGCCTCACGGCGACCGTGGTCCGGTAGGTGTGCGCCCCGACGGTGATGCGGACAGACGGACGCCGGCCCGATCCAAGGGCCTCAACCACGGAGGCGGGAACCTCGATGCCCGTCGCCGTCTTACCGCCGAGTTCCACCATGGATCGGAATCGCATTCGTCCGACCCTAACGAGTACGACGGGGCGGTCGGCTGCCGCCTGAACTGCGCCGTGCAACTGCCGATACGGGGGCGTGGCGTCTCCCAGTCGGCTGCGCGTGCTTCGGCCGGGTCGACGTTCGACGCGTACGGCAGTGGCGTGCCGAGCTTCGCGTTGGGCTGATCGGGGGATGCTGGCCACTCCCACCCCAGGTGCTTCACCGGCACACAGCAACTGCCGATGGAATTCGCATGGAGGAGTTGGCCGGCTTGTTGAATCGGGAGCGCTTGCTGCTCGAGCTGCTGCTGTTCAAGCTCGTGTCGCTGCGCCAGCTTCTGCTTGCCGGCGAAGTCCGCTTCCTGCCCTGGGCTGCTAAGGAGGTCGACCGCGCCACCACCAAGGTGCGCGAAGCCGAGCTCCGCCGCGCTCTCACGGTCGAGGGCCTGAGCATCAGCCGGCAGCAGGAGACGGACGCCGAACTCAAGTCGTCGGTCACCGCCCCTGCACCGATGACGTTGCGCACGCTGGCCGAATCCGCCCCCGAGCCATGGCGCACCATCTTCGCCGAACACCGCGCGGCCTTCCTCGAACTCGCCGCCGCCCTCGAGGACGCGATCAGCGCGACCCGCCGCCTCGCCATCAGCGGCGGTGCGGCCATCGGCACGACGCTCGACCGGCTCAGCGGTGCCGTCCCGGCCCAGGCCGGACCGTCCGCCGGTCGATCGCCCACGGCAAGCACCCACGGTCCCAGGGACCGGTGCGAGCCGGCCGCTGCCAAGGTGGTCAGCACCGCCGAGTCCATGCTCGACACGCTGATCAAGCGACTTGGAGCCTGACATGCGGGAAGGGCTCTCTGCCTCGCTCGGCCAGCTGGGCGCGCTGGAGAACCGCGTCAACGCGCAGCAGGACCTCGTCTCCTCGACCATCGACGAGATCAACAAGCACCGCTCCGACCTGTCCGACATCGACCTCGCCGAGGCCACGTTGAAGCTGCAGATGTCGCAGACCGGGTACCAGGCGGCGCTGGCCGCTGCCGCCCGCTCGAACCTCCCCTCGCTGGCCGACTTCCTGCACTGACACCCGTCCGCAACCGCTGCCAGGATCGAACGCGACCTGGCGACCAAGCGGTGCCGCGGCGTCGTCCACGATGGGAAGCAGGACAGCCGTGGTCCGTCGACCACGCCCTTGTACTCGACGAGACCCTTGAGGAACGCGCGAGTGGCAGCGGTGAACGCGATGTTGGTCGTGAACAGCACGACTGAAACGCCGATCAGCTGCGCGATGCTCAACGTGCCGAGCAGGTAGGCGACCGGGATCGACGCCAGCGCCCCGAACCGGACCAGGTCCGCCGCGATCATCACTAGCAGTGGATCACCGACACGCGGGTCCGGCCGCCCGGCGGCTCAGACCGCGGTCACCAGCGGTGCGGTGCGCTGGGCCGTGATGCGGCCGAGGTTCAGCCGGCCAACGTAGGAGGAGCGGGTCGCCAGCGCTGCGGCGTAGGCGGTCTTGCGGGCGGCCGCCCGGCTGCTCTCGCGCTGCCCGGAGGCGGTGCCGGAGCCGTCGAACTGGGCTTGCAGCCCGGCCCGCATGAGGGCCAGCCCCTCGGAGCGCATCTGCGAAACGCGGGACTCGGTGACGGCGAGCTGCTCGGCCAGGTCGGCGGAGGTCCGGCCTTCGAGGAAGTAGCCCTTGACGACGGTCTTCAACCGTTCGGGGAGCAGCTCGAGAGCGTCGCGGAGGTAGGCGGCCTGCTCGCGGTCCTCGATCTGCATCGACGGGTCGACGTCGCAGGTCTCGATGAGACCGTCGGCGAGGGTCAGCGGGTCGCCGTCCTCCTCGCCGCAGGGGGCGTCGAGGGAGAGGACCAGCGCGCGGTGCACCTTGCCCTGCAGTTCGGCGAGGTCACGGCTGCTGATGCTCATGTGGATGGACAGCTCGGTCGGGGTCGGGGTGCGGCCCAGCTTGTTGAGCAGGGTGCTCGTCGCCTCCTCGACCTCACGGGCAGCGGCCCGCAGCGATCGAGGGGCGAAGTCCAGGGCGCGGGCAGCGTCGACGATGGCGCCACGGACGCGCACGGCGGCCCAGCGCTCGAACGGGACGCCGCGCGATGGGTCGTACCGGTGCGCGGCCTCGACCAGGCCGAGGGTGGCGGCCTGCGCCAGCTCCTCGCGGTCGGCGTGGCGCGGGTAGTGGGCGGCGACCTGGTAGAGCACGTGCTGCACGAGCGGCAGGTTGCGCTCGATCATGGCGGAGGTCTCGGCCGCGCTGAGGCGAACCGGAGCGGCGTCTCCGGAGACCGTGATCTCGCTGCTCGCGGTGAGGGTGTCAGGAGCAGTGGTTCCGATCGCGGCGAACTCGTCGGTGGTGGTCTCGAGTGTGGTGGCGAGGAGAGCGTTCATGACGAGCGACCTTTCGGGAGCGTGGAGAAACTCAGGCCGCGGACGAACGCGGGCCGGCGGGACGGGCGGACGGCGGCTGCGGCACCGCTCGGGGACGAGGAGTGGACGAGAGCGACGGAGCAGGAGCGGAAGGCGCAGTACCGGTGGCCGTCAGGGCGCGGCCACCGCCGGGGCCGGGGCGATGGGGCGAGGTCGGCACGGCGGGCGCGGGACCTGGCTCGAGGACCGCGGAGCGGTTGGCCTCCAGCAGGGCGACGAGGACTCCTCCGGGCAGCCCTGCTCGGAAGTGCAGCGCGGGGATATCGGCTGACATCGGGCCCCCCTCTCAGTACGCCGTTCGGTCTAAGACCTTTCGTGCAACTGGCGCAGACATCGGCGAAAGAGGCCGTTGAACTTCATAGCGAATCGGAGTCATCTTTCGGCGGCGTCATCGCTGCACCGAAAGAGCTAGAGGGCGGTCCAGAACGTAGCCCGAATGGGCTAGTCGTGCCGCATTTCCAGCAGGCCGAGCCGAAGCTCTCCCACAACAAAGCATCGGCGGCGCCCCTCGCACTGTTGAGCGGAGGGGCGCGCGATCACCCGTTCGGCCGTGAGACCGGCCGGGGGACGACTCAGTCGCGCGTGAGCTTGCGGTACGTCACGCGGTGCGGCCGGGCCGCGTCGAGCCCGAGGCGCTCGACCTTGTTCGCCTCGTAGTCGGCGAAGTTGCCTTCGAACCAGTACCACTTCGAGGGGTCCTCATCGGTCCCCTCCCACGCGAGGATGTGCGTGGCGGTGCGGTCGAGGAACCAGCGGTCGTGGCTGATGACCACGGCGCAGCCGGGGAACTCGAGCAGGGCGTCCTCGAGCGAACGCAGGGTGTCGACGTCGAGGTCGTTCGTGGGCTCGTCGAGCAGCAGCACGTTGCCACCGGACTTCAGGGTCAGCGCCAGGTTCAGGCGGTTGCGCTCACCACCGGAGAGCACGCCGACCGGCTTCTGCTGATCGGGGCCCTTGAAGCCGAAGGACGAGACGTAGGCGCGGCTGGGGAGCTCGGTCTTGCCGACGTGGATGAAGTCGAGCCCGTCCGAGATGACCTCCCAGACGTTCTTCTTCGGGTCGAGCCCGGAGCGGGACTGGTCGACGTAGGCGATTTTCACCGTCTCGCCGATGATCACCGCGCCCTGGTCCGCCTGCTCCTCGCCCATGATCGTCTTGAAGAGCGTCGTCTTTCCGATGCCGTTCGGGCCGATGATCCCGACGATGCCGCCGCGAGGCAGGTCGAACGTCAGGTCCTCGATCAGCAGCCGGTCGTCGAAGCCCTTGTAGAGGCCCTTGGCCTGGATCACCACGCTACCGAGGCGCGGACCCGGCGGAATCTGGATCTCCTCGAGGTCACGCGGCCGGGCGCGGTCCGCCTCGGCAGCGAGCTCCTCGTAGCGAGAGACGCGGGCCTTGCTCTTGGCCTGTCGTGCCTTCGGGTTCGACCGGACCCACTCGAGCTCCTGGGTGAGCAGCCGCTTGCGCTTCGCGTCCTTCTGCCCCTCGACCTTCAACCGGGACTGCTTGGCTTCGAGGTAGGTGGAGTAGTTGCCCTCGTAGGGGTAGGCGCGACCGCGGTCGAGCTCGAGGATCCAGCCGGCGACGTTGTCGAGGAAGTACCGGTCGTGCGTCACGGCGAGGACGGCGCCGGGGTATTTGGCCAGGTGCTGCTCGAGCCAGGCAACGGACTCGGCGTCGAGGTGGTTGGTGGGCTCGTCGAGCAGAAGCAGGTCCGGCTGCTCGAGCAGGAGCTTGCACAGCGCGACGCGGCGACGCTCACCGCCGGACAGCACGGTCACGTCGGCGTCGCCCGGCGGCAGCCGGAGGGCGTCCATCGCTTGGTCGAGCCTGGAGTCGAGCTCCCAGGCGTCGTGCGCCTCGATCTTGTCGATCAGCTCGGCCTGGGTGGCGAGAAGGCTGTCGAAGTCGGCGTCGGGCGCACCGAGCTTCTCGTTGATCTCCTCGTACTCGCGCAGCACCTCGCGGATCTCGTGCACCGCCTGCTCGACGTTGCCGCGGACGTCGCGGGTCTCGTCCAGCGGCGGCTCCTGCAGCAGGATGCCGACAGAGTAGCCGGGGCTGAGGATCGCGTCCCCGTTGGACGGGGTGTCCATCCCGGCCATCATCTTCAGAACGGTGGACTTGCCGGCGCCGTTGGGGCCGACCACGCCGATCTTGGCGCCGGGCAAGAACGACAGCGTGACGTCATCGAGGATGACCTTGTCGCCGACGGCCTTGCGCACTTTCCGCATCGAGTAGATGTACTGCGCCATTCCGCCAGCTTAGAGGTTGGCCAGCGGGGCGGAGCGCGGCCGAGCCGGGTGGCTCCGGGCGCGGGGCCTCAGGGTGCGGTGCCTCAGGGTGCGGTGCCTCAGGGTGCGGCGGTGCGGATCTGCAACGCGGGGTCATCCAGCCGGCCCTGCCGCGCGACCAGTCCGTCCGGCGCCAGCACGGCGACGTCCGACCCCTCCTGGCGGTAGGCGATCCGGTCCGACTCGACCGGGGCTTCCCGCCCGGTCCCGCGCTGGCCGAGCAGGGTCACGGTGAGGGCGCCCGGGGCGGCTGATTCGATGTCGCGTTTGATGGCCTGATCCGCGACCGGACCGGTCTCGACCAGCGGCGGGCCCTGACCCGGCAACTCCGGCCCGTTTGGTGTCATCCGGAGTTCCAGCTGGGAGAGCCGGGTCGGGTCGAGTTGCCAGGACAGGCGACGCTGCCCGACGGTGAAAATCACCCGGAACGACGTGACCCACGCGGGTGGGCGGGCCTGCATCGTCAGCGGCACCGACGGCCCGCGGACCTCCCGCATCCGCTCGAGCCAGGTGACGTACCGAACCTTCGGCCCCTTGTTGTAGAGCCCGAGCACCCGCAACCGCAGCAGCGACCGGCCCGGTTCGGCGTCCACTACCGCGAAGTCGTCGGTCCCCCGCGTCAGCGCGAACAGGGTGCGTCCGCCCGGGGTGAGCCCGTTGTCGAGCACCGCGGACGGGTGCTGCAGGAACTGCGGGTTGGTCGGGATGAAGATCAGCGACCGACCCTGCGCCTGGACCAGGTCTTCGAGCCGGCGATCGTGTCCGCTCATGGTGGCGTCGGCCGGCAGAGCGGTGAGCAGGGTAGTCGCGATCAGCACGACGCCGAGCACGGAGACGAGGACACCGCCGGCCCGGGCCAGCCGACGCCGGGCGGCAAACAGATCAGCCAGACCACGAGCCCCGAGTAGCACCAGCGGCACCAGCACCGCCATCACGTAAAAGGGACCGACGTACCGGGTGCCGCCCCACAGCTCTGCGGCGTTCCAGGCGCCCCAGAATCCGAGGTACCCGACGAGCAGCAGCAACGCGCCGGCCCCCAGCAGCGCCACCGGCCGCTCGACGCGGCGCCGAACAACGGCGGCGACGGCCAGCCCGGCCAGCAGCACGCCCCCCGCTGCCCAGCCGATGCCCAGCAGCCAGAGATGGTCGCCCACCCCGAGCAGGCCCTCGAGGATGCCGAACGAATGCGGGCGGTCGCTGGGGTACAGCCGACGGCTGCCGAACCCGAGCTTGTCGTTCGGCTCGAGCAGTGCGAACGGCAGCGACAGCGGCTTGCCGGTTGCCGCGGTGTCGAAGGCGAGGAGCCCGATGGCGGGGAGGGCCAGCCCGAGCGCGAGGCGCGGCACCGCCCAGGTGAGGCGACGCCGCTCGGTCCACACCAGCCAGACCGCCAGCGGCAGCAGGAACATCAGGGCGTCGAACGGACGCGCCGCGACGGCGAGGCCCAGGGCGAGGCCCGCACCGGCCAGCGGGAGACCGCGGGACAGGCGCAGCCCCCGCACCACGCCGAGCACCGTAAGCATCAGCAGCACGACGAACGGCAGGTACGGCAGCACCAACGCGCTCTGCACGATGGTCAACGGCGACAAAGCCCACAGCACCGCGGCGAGCGCAGCCACCCGGCGGTCGCCGAGCAGTTCGCAGCCGAGCAGGTAGGTCACGACCACCCCGGCGGCGGCCAGCAGGGCCAGCCCCGCGGCGAAACTCCCGGTGGCGGCGAGGCTCAGCGCGTGGATCCCCGGCACGACCGGCGTGTACTTCAGCACGTAGTGGCCGTCCCGGACGACCGCGAGCCAGGGCGTGAACGAGTCGGGGTGAGCCGGTGCCGGCGGGAACAGGTGCCCGGCAGCCAGCGCTTGCGCCTGCAGCCGGTAGACCGGCTCGTCGTTGTTGATCGACAGGTGCGGGAACATCAGCACGCTGAGGAGCACCGCGACGGCCGCCGAGAGCACCGCGGCGACGGCGACCACCAGCGCCGGGCCGGCGGGACGTCGCCAGCGGCGGCGGCCGGCGGGCGCATCCCCCGGCTGGTCGACGGCCCCGCTGTCCGCAGTCGACACCGCCGGGCGACCGGTCCTGATGTCAGCCATCGGTCCCCGTGCGTCCTGCCCCTGCGCTCGCGCGCGGTCCCCGCACCAGCCGACCGCCCTTCGTCCTGTCCGTTCCGTGCCCGGAGGCCCGACCCGAACGTCGAGCCCAGCGAAGCCTATTCGGACCCCATTGTCTCCCGTGCCGGCGGCGGCGCCGGCGGTCGGAGCGGACGGACGCGCTGCTGCTCAGCCCCCGACCTCCGCGAGCGAGGGGGACCAGTCCGCCGGTGCCGTCGCCTCCCCCTCGGGCAGGGCGGTGTCGAACGACGCTCCGGCGTCCACCGACCCGGTCGCGTCCGACCCGTCCGGGGCCTCGGAGGGGCTCACCGACTCCTCGGGACTGGTGGCGTCCGCCGACGAGTCGGCGCGACGGGGACGAGCGATCGACGCCATCCCGCGCTGCAGGTCCGGACCGACCGCGTCCGCTTCGATCTCGTAGACAGTCCGCCGCACACCGTCCTTGTCCGCGACCCACTGGCGCAACCGGCCGCAGACGATCACGCGGTCGCCCTTGCCGAGGGAGACCCCGACGTTCTGCGCCAGTCGACGCCAGCAGGTCACCTGGACGAAGACGCTCTCGCCGTCCTGCCAGGTGTCCGTCGCCGCATCGCGACGACGCTCGGTGCTGGCGATTCGGAAGCTGGCCCGCACTGCCCCGGACTGGGTCACCTGCACCTCCGGTGCGTCGACCAGGTTGCCGATCAGAACCAGGTTGTTCGTGTACATCGCTCTCCCTCTGCCCGGCGCCGGTCGCCGTTGGAGGTCAGGATGCCGCCATCGAGCAGACCCCGCGACGGGTTGGAGCGGGATTGGGGACAGCCGCTGCCGTCCACGGATCGCCGCCGTCGGCTTGACGTCAGCCGCGCAGGGTGCGCCCGCCGTCGACCGGCAGCACCGCGCCGGTGACGTAGGAAGCCGCGGCACTGGCGAGGAACATCGCTACGCCGGCCATGTCGCTCGGCCGTCCGGCCCGGTGCATCGGGATGTGCTTGACGATCTCTTCCTCGGCCCCCGGCTGGAACGCGAAGGCCGTCATCTTGCTGGGAAAGAGGCCGGGGGCGATCGCGTTGACCGTCACGTCCGGCGCCAGGTCTGCGGCCAGGTGCCGGGTCATCTGGTGCACCGCGGCCTTCGAGGCCGGGTAGGCGTAGTTGGTCCACAGCGGCACCGCGAAGCCCTCGATCGAGCCGATCATGATGACGCGGGCCGGGTCGTCCGGCTGTGCGGCCGCCCGCAGCGGACCGAGCAGCGCCTGGGTCAGCAGGAACGGACCCTTGACGTTGGTGGCGAGGACCTTGTCCCACGCGGACTCCGGGTACTCCTCCAGCGGCGCGCCCCACGCCGCCCCGGCGTTGTTGACGAGGACGTGCACGGCGGGCTCCCGCTCGGTGACCGCCGCGGCGAGGCTGCGGCACCCCTCGGACGTGGAGAGGTCGGCGGGGATGGCGACGGCACCGATCTCATCCGCCGTCGCCTGCAACTCCTCGGCCTTGCGGCTGCTGATGTAGACGCGGGCACCGGCCTCGGCGAAACCGGTCGCGATCATCCGCCCGATACCGCGCGATCCGCCGGTCACCACGACCACCTTGTCCGCCACGCCGAAAAGATCGTTCACGCTTCGCACTCCATCAGTCAGACCGCCCGCCGTCGAACCGCTCGTCGAGCGGACGCTAGCGTGGTAGCGGTGACAACGCAGATCGTGCCGCCCGACGGCGTCGAACTCCACCTGCCGGAGAACCGTTGGGCCGACCTCGACGGGCCGGTTCGCTACGTCGATTTCGGCGGCCCGGCCGACGGTCCGGTCATCGTCTGCGTGCATGGCCTCGGGGGGTCGCTGGTCAACTGGCTGGCGCTGGCACCCCGGCTGACGCAGACCTTTCACGTGCTGGCACTCGACCTCGCCGGTCACGGTCTGACCGAAGCGGCCGGGCGCGGTACAGATGTGCACAGCAACCGCCGGCTGCTCGACCGCTTCCTCCGCGAGGTCGTCGGCGGGCCGGTCATCCTGTTCGGCAACAGCATGGGCGGCCTGATCACCCTGCTCCAGGCGGACAAGTCCCGCGACCTGGTCACGGGCATGGTGCTGGTCGACCCGGCACTCCCCCGGCCCGGGCTGCAGAAGTCGGACCCGATGGTGGCGAAGGCCTTCGCGGCCTACGCGCTACCGATGATCGGCGAGCGGGTGCTTCGCAAGCGGAACCGCACCCTGTCCCCCGAGCAGCTGGTTGCCGAGACGCTGGCGCTCTGCTGCGTCGACCCCGGTCGCGTGCCGGACGCGGTGAAGAAGGCGTCGGTCGCCCTGGTCCTCGACCGTAAGCACCACGCGTCGCCGGAGAAGGCGTTCCTCGGCGCGGCACGCAGCCTGCTCAAGCTGCTTGCGCGACCGAAGCGCTACCTCACCGCCATCGCCCGCGTCCCGCAGCCCACTCTTCTGATCTTCGGTGCGAAGGACCGGCTGGTCCCGCTCTCGTCCGGCGAGCGAGCGGCCCGTGGTCGTCCCGACTGGCGCTTCGCGGTCCATCCCGACCTCGGCCACGTCCCGATGCTCGAGGACGCCGCCTGGACCGCCGAAGCAATTCTGAACTGGCTCGTCACGGAGGGTGCTACGGCCGCAAGGGCCGCGACCCGGTTCTGACCGCAGCTGGAGGCAGAGGTCCCGCGGCGAGCGACCCGACCAGCACCGACGCCGTCGTACCCTGCTCGCACGGCTGGTCGTCACCCTCCCGGACGCGCGGGCCAACCCCCTGTAGCTCAGTGGATAGAGCGGCGGACTTCTAATCCGCGGGTCGCAGGTTCGAGTCCTGCCAGGGGGGCTCTGAACAGCGGTTTTGCATTGTAATCAGCCGCTCCGGAGCCGCTCGACGCTCACCAAGCGCAGAATCCGCGGGTCGCAAAGTCGCCTCGACAGATCGGTCGGCGCCCACGGCTCCGGACGCACCAGGCCCACCCACCTCGACAAACAGCCCGACCGCAGCGGAACGAGGACAACGGGCAACTCGGGCTTATGGGTCTAACCAGCTGCCGAACGACGTTCGTTCGCGACGCAGCGCGGGAGGCTCGCACGGTTCTTCAGCCGGCACGCCGTGGCGGTTGATCGTTCGCCCGGCTCCGACCATCCCGGCAGGGCCGTGGACTGCGTCCCCGGCGGGGCGGCTGTCCGGGTCGCGACCGCAGCTGCCGTCACACTGCGGTGCGGGGGTGATCGGGTGTCAGTTGCGCCCCTTCCGGTGGGGTGCCGTGTGGACGGGACGACGACCGTGACCGACACCGAGATTGCCCAGCTGGTCCGTGGACTCGTCGCGGCGGTGTCCGCCGCCGACCCTGACGCGGCCCGGACGTTCGGCGCCGACCCTGCAGCCGGCGCCGGGTCGCCCGACCGGCAGGTGGACGAGCAGGTCGAGGAAGCGCTGACCGACCTGCAGGGAACGCGCCCGGTGCGGGACGCCGACGGAGACATCGGCATCCGGCTTAAGCGCACCGCGCTGTTCGTGCACCGGGCCAGCGGCGACCCGGCTCCGGTCATCACGATGTTCGCGCCGCTGCGGGTCGCCGTCCCGGCCTCCCGCACCCTGCTCGAGCAGCTGAACGAGCTCAACGCCGGGCACGGGCTGCTCCGGGTGGTGCACCGCCGCAGCGAGGTCCAGCTGGTGACCGAGCTGCTCTGCGACCCGTTCGTCCCGGCCCAACTGGACCACCTGGTCCGCACCGCCGCCGCGGCCGCCGACGCCCTGACCGGCGCGCTGGCTGAGGCCGGACACCCGGGCCGGACCCCGCTCGCCGACCCAGCCGCCGACGCCGCTCCCACACGGGCGGACCCGCCCGCGTCACCCGCGCCGGTTTCCGGGCCGGACGAGCGAATCGGCCTGTACCTGTGAACCGCAGCCGCGGCCGGGCCGGTGCCCCGGCCCGAGGCCGACCGGTGACCGGGCCGGCCGCCGCTACCGGAACGAGCTCGATCCTCACCTCGGCAGGCTGCCTGCTGGTGCTCGTCGCAGCCCTGGCGGTGATGTGGGGGATTCCGGCGGCGCGG
>DATITC010000002.1:0-8290 GCA_035468175.1 Frankiaceae bacterium
GGGCCGGCGGCGCTCGCCACCGTGCGCGCGCAGCGCCCGGTCGCGATCGTGCTCGACGTGGGGCTGCCGACGATGGACGGCACCGAGGTGCTGCGGCGGCTCCGGGCCGAGGACGACTGGACCCCGGTGCTGGTGGTGACCGCGCGGGACGACGAAATCGACCGGCTTCTCGGCCTGGAGCTCGGGGCCGACGACTACGTCACCAAGCCGTTCAGCCCCCGGGAGGTCGTCGCGCGGGTCCGCACTGTGCTCCGCCGCGCCACGGCAGGCGGCGCGGTGACCGGTGACCGGTGGACCGTCGGCGACGTGCAGGTCGACCGGACCCGGCGAACGGTCGTGGCGGGCGGCCATCCGGTGGCACTGACGGCGACCGAGTTCGACCTGCTGATGATGCTCGTGCGGCGCCCTGGCCGCGTGTTCACCCGCGATGAGTTGCTCAGCGCCGTCTGGGGGTACAGCGCGGCCGCCGGGAGCCGCACCGTCGACGTGCACATCGCTCAGCTGCGGGCCAAGCTCGGCAGCACCAGTCCCCTGCGCACGGTGCGGGGAGTCGGCTACACCGCCGACGCGGACTCGTGACTTCCCGACGTCCACTCAGCCGGCAGCTCGCCCTTCTGACGACGGCAGTGGCCGCCCTGGCGGTGCTGCTGGCCGCTGCGGTCTCGATCGGGCTCGTGCGCGGCGCGGCCTCGGCGCAGGCGCAGCGGACGCTGGCCCGCCAGGCGGACGGCTACGCCGCGCTGCTCGACCGGCCGGCCCGGCGCGCGCAGGCGACCCGGCTGGGCACCCTGCTGCGGCGGCAGGGACTCGAGCTGGTGACCGTGACCGAACAGGGGCAGGCACTCGGACCCGACCGGGCGTTGCTCCCCGCCGACCTCGCCGCGACCGTGGCCAGCGGCACTGAGGTCAGCACCGTCGTGCGGGAGCGGCGGACCCGACGCTTCGTCGAAGGTCGGCCGGTCGAGGGCGGCGGCGGCATCGTCCTGCTCGAGACCGCGGACACCGCCGACCCGCTGACCACCTCGCTGCGCTGGCGGCTGGCGATCGCTCTCGCGATAGGCCTCGCCGGCGCCGCTGGTGCCGGCCTGCTGCTCGGCCGACGGCTGGCCCGGCCGCTGCAGGCCGCGGCGCGCACCGCCGGCGAGCTGTCGGCCGGGAACCGGGACGTGCGCGTCATCCCGGAGGGGCCCGCCGAGGTCGCCGCCGTCACGGAAGCCCTGTCCGCCCTGGCGTCGGCGCTGTCCCGCAGCGAGCAGCGGCAGCGGGAGTTCCTGCTGTCGGTGTCCCACGAGCTCCGTACTCCGCTGACCGCCGTGCGCGGCTCGGCCGAGGCGATCGCCGACGGGGTGGTGGACGGCGACGAGGCCCGTGACGCGGCGCGGGTCGCCGTCGCCGAGTCCGATCGGCTCGAGCGGCTGGTCCGCGACCTGCTGGACCTGGCCCGGCTCGGGGCCGAGGACTTCCGGCTCGACATCGCGCCGGTCGACCTGGTCGAGCTGGTGGAGGCGGCCGCGTCCACCTGGCGACGCCGCTGCGGTCCGGTCGGGGTCGACCTACGGCTCGAGCTGCCCGGTTCGCCGGTAGTGGTCGCGGCCGACGCCGGGCGCGTTCGCCAGATACTGGACGGTCTGACCGAGAACGCGCTACGGGTCACGCCGGCCGGCGCCCCGATCGTCTTCGCGGTCCGGCTTGCGGCGCCCGCCGCAGTCCTTGAGGTCCGCGACGGCGGCCCCGGGCTGACCGAGGACGACCTGACGGTGGCGTTCGAACGGTCCGCGCTCTACGAGCGGTACCGCGGACGCCGCCGGGTGGGCACAGGCTTGGGTCTCGCCCTGGTGGCCGGGCTCGCCGACCGGCTCGGCGGCACCGCGACGGCGGGTCACGCTCCCGAGGGCGGCGCCGCGTTCACGGTCCGGTTGCCCCTCGCGTAGCGCGCCCGCCCATGCGGTCAGTGCCTTTCGCCGCGGTCAGAGTGCCTACCGAAGCGGTCAGTGCTTGCCGGCGACCCGGACGACCCGAGCCGTGGGATGCCCGTTCCCGTCATCGGCGAGCACACCGACCGTCGTGCCTACCGGAAGCTCGGCCGCCGTGGCCGCCTTCTTCTCCTTGCGGATCTTCGTCGCGTCGGTCAGCGCGTAGGTGGCCTCGAAGCCGTCCTTGCTCTTCACCGTGATCGATCCGGGGACGCTCGTGGTGACCGTGCCGCGCTGGACGTCAACCACGGTGGGCGTGCCCTTGCGATCGACGGTGAAGGTGCCGTGCAGCGCGCGCCCGGCGAGGGCCCGACGCGGGTGCTTGCCCTTGGCCGTGGAGCCGGCGGGCGCCGAGGGCTGAGACGTAGTGGCGGCCAACGTGGCCCGCTGCGGGCCATTGGAGTCGGCCGCGAAGGCGACTCCCCCGACCCCGGCCGTGACCAGGGTCGCGCCGGCAATACCGAGAGCAATGGTTCTTTTCATGGATCTCCTATCCGCGGGGCTACCTCCTCACCATCGGTCGCGGGCGTGCAGTGGCCGTTCGCGGTCTGTTCGGATCGTGTAAGCATCCGCGCCATCGGCCGAGAATTGCTCGCGGCGGCTGCTAGTCGGCTCGATCCGGCATGGGTGCGCCCTCATGCGCCTGCACCACCATGAAGCCCGCCCCGGCCGGGTCGGTGAGCGCGGCCATCGTGCCGTACGGGGTCTCGAAGGCGGCCATGAGCACGCCGCCGCCCGACTGTTCGGCCGCGTTGACCGCGGCCTTCGCGTCCTCGACTCCGAAGTACACGAGCCAGTGCGACGGGGTGCCGTCAGGCGCGCCCATCATCCCACCCATCCCGCCGAGCGGCGCCTGCTCGTCGTGCCGGGTGAACATCGTGTAGTCCGGTCCGGCGTCCGGCATCAGATCGAACCGGTAGTCGAACAGGCCGCCGTAGAAGGCGCGGGCGGCGTCGGGATCGGTAGACCGGAGGTCCTCCCAGCTCAGCCCACCGGCGCCGTTCACCCAGCCCGCGCCGATGTGGGTGCCGGCCTGCCACACCCCGAACACCGCACCGGACGGGTCGGCCGCGATGCACATCCGTCCCAACGGTCCGACATCCGCGGGCGGCAGCAGCACCGACCCGCCGAGGCCGGGGATCGCTTCAGCCATGCGGTCGACGTCGTCGGAGGCCAGGTAGAGCGTCCACGCCGACGGCGCCCCGGGCTGCGGAAGGGGGCCGATGCCGCCGGCGGCGCAGCCCTTCACCGTGGCGAGGACGTAGCCACCGTAATCGGGGCCGGTGGGGTCGAACTCCCAGCCGAGGACGCGACCGTAGAACTCGACGGCCGCGTCCACGTCCGGCACGCTGAGGTCGGCCCAGCAGGGGATCCCGTTCGGCCACGGCTTGGTACGCATCGCCATGAACGGAACTGCTATCGCGTCCGGACCTCTCCTGTCCAGGGCTACATCTCCCGGTCAGCCCGCGTTTTGCTCCACGAGCTGACGGTCGGACTCGTCGACGAGTTCCAGGTACTCGTCGTGCCGGCTGATGTAGCGCGCGATGAACGTGCACTCCGGGACGACGCGGAGGCCACGGTCGCGCGCGGCGTCGAGGGCTGCGGAGGCGATGGTGGAGCCCACTCCCTTGCCCTCGCCCGCGGCGTCGACCACGGTATGGGTGAAGGTGATCGCGCCGTCGGACAGGCGATAGTCGGCGAGCCCCACGCGCTGCCCGTCGATGAACGCCTCGAAGCGGGAATTCTCGGGATGGTCTGCCACGGTCACCTCGGTGCCGGACGATGCTGCGGAGGAAGACGTCATGGGTCCTCTCTTCCCGTCCGCGGTTCGGCACAACTCGGGTTCGCGGCGATTCCCGGGTCAGGTCGGGAGGAGCAGGACCACCGTCCCGCCGGCGCAGGCGGCGACGACCAAGGCGCCGATCACCGCGACCTCGCGCGAGGCCGCCAGATCGTTCGGTACCGCGTCCCGGGCGAGGACCCGCTCCCGACGCCAACCGAACACCGCGACGACGAATGAGAGCGCGAGCAAGGCCACCGCAAGGATGAGGCTGGGGCCCAGCGGTTCCGGTGCGCCGACGCTGCGCAGCGCGAACAGGCCGCCGTTGGCCAGCAGACCGAGGGTGGTGCGCTGCCAGGCGAGCGCGGTCCGCTCCGGCTGCAGGGCTCGTCGGCCAGTGAAGCTGCCACCGGACGTCATGAGCGCCTCGTCACCGGCTGGGGGAGGTGAGCACCAGGACGAGGACGAGCACCCCGATCGCCAGCGTCAGCCCGGCGAGCACCCACGTGATGATCGATCGTGGGAGCGGTTCGGCCCGGTTCACGGCGAGCTGCACCCGGTGCCAGCGGAGAACACTGCTCGCGGCCGTCACCGTGGCCAGCGCGGCCAGCGCCACGGAGGCGATCTTGCGGAGCGCGTCCGGCCCGAAGTCCGGCAGCAGGTGCCCGAGTGCGACAGCCGCCGCGAGCAAGGCGAGCGAGGTGCGAATCCAGGCAAGGAACGTGCGTTCGTTCGCCAGCGTGAACCGGTAGTCCGGCTCCTTCGCCGGCACGTTCTCGTTGGCGTCCATCAGAGCGACCGGCGGCGACGCCAGGCGGTGGCAGCCATGCCCGTGAACCCGACCGAGGTCGCGACGAACGAGCCGACGACGGGAACGAGGTACGCGGGTCGGTTCACCAGCTCTTCGTCGAAGGCCAGCGGCAGGAAGGACATCGCGTTCGTCCAGGCACCGACACCCAGCGCCAGTGTCACCGACCGCGGCGCGTCCGGAACGGCCAGACCGCAGACGACCGAGTACGCGCCGAGCATCCCGAGGTCGAGATGCCACTGCCGGATCCGGGCCGGGCTCCCGATGCCGATCCGACGCAGCAGGTCGGGCCGCTTCACCGCCACCGTGTAGACCCACCCGCTCAGCGCCCCGAGTGCGAGCTCGGTCAAGCCGGAGACCACCAGTGCAGACGGGACGGGAGGCGACGAGCTCGGCATCGGATCAGCCTGCCACGCCGGCACGTTGGCACGCGTTGTAGCCTTGCCAGCGTTGGCAGCGCGGTCACCCCGGCGTCTCCTCGCCGCGACGCTCCTTGCGCCGCAACCGCAGCGCGTTCCCGGCCAGCGCGAGAACCACGAGGATGAGGATGCCTGTGCTCGCCCGGCCAGCCACCTTCTCGACCTTCGCATAGCTCGCCCCGGCCGCGTAACCGATCAGCACGAAGCCGGTCCCCCAAACGATGCCGCCGGCCGCATTGAAGGCCAGGAACCGCGGATAGTGCATCCGCGCCGTTCCGGCCAGCCCGGGCATGACCGCCCGGAGAAAGGCGGTGAACCGCCCGATGAACACGGCCCGGCCCCCCTTGGCACGGAGGTAGGACGCCGCCCGATCGATCGCAGCCGCGCGTTTCCGCAGAACCGGCAGCCTCAGCACGCGGTCGCCGTAGTGCCGTCCCACCTCGTAGCCGATGCTGTCCCCGACGATGGCGGCGATCACCACGACCAGGATCATGCGGATCAACCCGACGTGGTGCATCTGCGCGAGCACGCCTCCCAGCACCACGGCGGTCTCCCCGGGGAGGACGAATCCGATGAAGATCGCCGCCTCGGCGAAAGCGAGGAAGCCGACGAGCAGGTAGGCGGGGAGCCCGTGCAGGTCCAAGATCGAGTGCAGGATGCTGCTGGGCCCGAAGGCGAGCGTCTCCGTCATCGGGAGCGCTGCCGCGTCGTCACACGCCCCAGTGTGTCAGCGAATGGAGCGTCAGCGATTCGCACGCAGGCTTGTCAGCGGCCGCGACGATCTTGCCGCCCTCGACAATGACGTCGTCAGGTGTGGAAACTCGGCCGTCGCCGCTCGTTGAAAGCGGCGACACCCTCCCGCCCCTCCGGGCCGGCAGCGCTCCGGGCGATCGAGGCGGCCTCGGCGTCGAGGTGCTCGGCCAGGCTCCGGGACTCGCCCTCGCGAAGCAGCCGCTTCACCCCGCCGAGGGCGGTGGTGGCCCCGTTCGCCAGCCGCGCCGCAAGGCGTTCGGCCTTCCCGGCGACCTCGTCGTCGGCGACCACCTCACTGAAGATGCCGTAGGCGAGGCCGGTCGCGGCGTCGATCAGCCGGTCCTGCAGCAGGATGGCGCGGGCCCGCCCCGAACCGACCAGTCGCGGCAGCGTCCAGCTCATCCCACCGTCCGGGGTGAACCCGAGGCTCGGATACCCCGGTTTGAGGAACGTCGAGGTGCCCGCGATGGCAAGGTCCGCCGCGCAGACGATGCTCATGCCCGCGCCGGCGGCCGCGCCGTGCACGGCGGCGACCACCGGTACCGGCGCCTCGACCAGCGCCAGCAGAAAGGCGTGGAACGCATCCGCCACCTCGCGGATGAAGGTCTCCGGGTCCTCTCCATTCTTGGCAGCCGCCCCGAAGGAGGCGACGTCACCTCCGGTGCAGAACGCCGCACCGTCGCCGACGAGCAGGACTGCGCCGGTCTCCGGGCCGATCGAACGGAGGGCCTCGTAGGACTCCCGCATCGCCTCCGGATGCAGGCTCGCATTGCGCTCCTCCGTCGCAACGACGCAGCGCAACACCCGCCCGTCGTGCCGGGCGTACGCACTCATACCGACTGCTTCGCGGCTTCCGCGGCCGCCGGGTGCGGCACCGGGCAGCTCGGCGGGAAAGTGCCGAGCTCGCGGACGTCGTAGCCGTCGGGGTAGCTGCGGATGTTCGGCGAGTGCCGGGCGAAGAACGGCTCGGTCCGCGGCGGCAGGAACCGGACCACCCGGCTGCGGGCCCGGAGTGCGGCCGCCGCAGCCGCGCGCTCCCAGCGCGCCGGATGCGGGTACCGGAAGGCGTCGAGGAGCGGGGCGTCCATCAGGGCGTAGGAGAACCGGCGGACCACCCGCTTGGGCGCGTAGGTGTTGGGCGGGAACCTCGTCATCAGGTCCAGAGTCGCGTCGGCGACCGCGCGACCTCCGGCGTCGAACGCGAAGTGCTCCCGCTCGTAGGCATCGAGCAGACCGGCGAACTCCTGGTGGGTCCCGGGGATGCCCCGGATGCCCATGTGCTCGCCGAGGCGCCGGAAGTAGTTCGTCATCGCCGCCTTCTCGGCCTCGGTCAGCGACCGCCAGCCGAAGCGGTCCAGCCAGCGGATCGGGACGACGACGAACGTCGACAGCACATAGCGCAGGTCGTCGTTGGAGATGTCGTACCTGCCGTGCATCCGGTTGATGCGCCGGACGGCCGCTCGTCCCTCCGACGTGTCGAGCCCGTGCTCGAGGACGGCGTCGAGCAGGAGTGCGGTGTCGTCGTAGCGCTTCTGGGTCCGCTCGGTGAACTCACCGGTCTCGGCCAACAGTCGGCCGATGCTCGGCACCGCGTAGGTGCGGAACAGGGCGAACCCGAGCGCCTGGGTGATGTCCCACGGGAACTCGTAGGTGGCGACGATGCGGGTGATCTCCTGCGCGTCGTCCAGCGGGTCGAGCGAGACACTCTTGCGCGCCCAGGCGAAGCGGTCCATGCCGTCTAGTCCTCCGTGCGTCGGTCCTGCAGCAGCCCGTGTGCCAGGGTCTTCCACGCGTCAAGGTGCGGGTCGGAACTCGGGTCCCGTCGGTCGAAGGCGTAGGCGAGCGCCGCTCCGCGCATGCTCGACAGCAGCTGGTCGCGGAGGACCGGGTACCCCGCACGTTCGGTGAGTTCGGCGCCGAACATCCCGTCCACCGCAGAGCGGACCTCGCCACCCAGCCGACGCTCTTCCTGCAGCAGCGCGCCGGCGATCTCGTCGTGGGTCCGGGCCGCGGTCCAGAGCTCCACCGCCGCCCAGTAGTGCGGCTCGTGATGGGTCTCCCACATCAGTTCGACGACGCGGTCGATCCGGGCGGTCCCGCCGGGATGCCGGGCGAGCTGGCTTTCTGCCTTGGAGACCGTCGCCTGCACTCGGGTGACCGCCAGGTGGTGGGCGGCCGCGACGAGCAACACGTCGCGGGACGGGAAGTGGTGCAGCAGCCGACCCCGGCTCACCCCGGCCCGGCCCTGGATCTGCAGGGTCGTCGCCCCGCTGTAGCCGCCCTCGATCAGGCAGGCGACGGCGGCGTCGAGGATCTGGTTGCGGCTGTCGACGGTCCGCTGCTCGCGTCGGGTGAGTTCGGTGACGGTCATAAGCCCAGACCCCGGCCGATGACCTCCTTCATGATCTCGGTGGTCCCGCCATAGATGCGGGTGATCCGCGCGTCGGCGTAGGCCTTGGCAATCGGGTACTCGTTCATGTAGCCGTAGCCCCCGTGCAGCTGCACGCACCGGTCGACCACCCGCCCCTGCAACTCGGTGCACCACCACTTGGCCTTC
>DATITC010000003.1:0-2257 GCA_035468175.1 Frankiaceae bacterium
ACCTCGACGAGTTCTTCCAGGTCCGTGTCTCGGGTCTCCAGGAGCAGGTCTCGGCAGGCATCCGCACCCGGTCTCCCGACGGCCTGGACCCGCTGGAGACGATCCGCACCATCCGCGAGCAGGTCGCGACGCTCGTGGAGCGCCAGACGACGATCTTCACGAAGGACATCGCACCCGCGCTCGAGGACGCCGGGATCCGCTTCGAGCGTTGGGACGATCTCGACGACCGCGATCGCCGTGAGCTGCAGGCGACGTTCGAGGAGCATGTGTTCCCGGTGCTCACACCGCTGGCCGTCGACCCGGCGCACCCGTTTCCTTATATCTCGAACCTGTCGCTGAACCTCGCCGTCGTGGTGCGCGACCCCGAGACGAGCGGGCAGCGCTTCGCTCGCATCAAGGTGCCGCCGCTGCTGCCCCGGTTTGTGCCGCTCTCGGACGGGTTCCGGTTCGTGCCGCTCGAGCAGCTCATCGCCGCGCACCTGGATCGGCTGTTCCCCGGGATGGAGCTCCTCGACCGGGTTCCGTTCCGGGTGACGCGCGACGCCGACTTCGAGCTCGACGACGAGGACGAGGACCTCCTCGAGGCCATCGAGTCGGTCCTGCATCGCCGGTCGAAGTTTGGCCAGACGGTGCGGCTGGAGGTGGACACCTCGATGAGCGAGGAGGTCCTCGAGCTGCTGTGCCGGGAGCTGGAGATTCCGCCCGCGGCGGTCGTGACGATCGACGGGCCGCTGGACCTGAGCGGCCTGTGGGACATCTACGGGCTGGAGCGGCCCGACCTCAAGGACGACGCGTGGCTGCCCCAGACGCCGCCGGCCCTGTTGCCGATCGGTGACGAGACGCCGGACCTGTTCCGGCTGCTCCGCGAAGGCGACGTCTTGGTGCACCACCCCTACGATTCGTTCGCGACATCGGTCGAGGCGTTCGTGGACCAGGCCGCGAGCGACCCGAACGTGTTGGCGATCAAGCAGACCATCTACCGGACCGCGGGTCCGGGGAGTGCCATCGTGCGGTCGTTGGTCGACGCCGCCCGCCAGGGCAAACAGGTCGTCGCGCTGGTCGAGCTCAAGGCCCGCTTCGATGAGCAGGCCAACATCCAGCGGGCCCGGGTCCTGGAAGAAGCGGGCGTGCACGTCGTGTACGGGCTCGTCGGCCTGAAGACCCACGCCAAGATCCTGCTCGTCGTCCGCCAGGAAGAGGACGGGATCCGCCGCTACTGCCACGTCGGGACGGGCAACTACAACCCGCAGACCGCGACGCTGTACGAGGACCTCGGGCTGCTGTCCGCCGATCCGGCGCTCGGCGCCGACCTCACCGAATTGTTCAACCACCTGACCGGTTACAGCCGGACCGTCCGGTACCGCCGGCTGCTGGTCGCACCCGAGGGCCTGCGCCCGGCGTTGCGTGACCTCATCCGCCGCGAAGCGGCCCGCGGCGAGCGGGGCCGCATCGTCATGAAGATGAACAGCCTCGTCGATCCCGAGCTCATCGACGAGCTGTACGCGGCGTCGAACGCGGGCACCCCGATCGATCTCGTCGTGCGGGGGATCTGCTGCCTCCGCCCGCAGGTGCCGGGCCTGTCGGAGCGCATCCGGGTGCGGTCCCTCGTCGGCGGATTTCTCGAGCACTCCCGCGTCTCCCGCTTCGGGTCCGGCACCTCAGCCGAGTACCTCATCGGGTCGGCGGACCTCATGCCCCGCAACCTCGACCGACGCGTCGAGGCCCTGTGCCCGGTCGACGCCCCCGCCCTACGGCACCGCCTGGATCAGATCCTCGAGACCAACCTCGCCGACGACGAGTTGTCGTGGGAGCTCGCGCCCGACGGCGAATGGCACAAGATCGAGACCGTGCGCGGCGTCAACGCCCAAGCCCGGCTTCGCTCCCTCGCGATCGAACGGGCCCAGCTCCGCACATGACCGTCCACGAGCGCGAGATCAAACTGGCCGCCCCGCCGACGGTCTTGCTGCCGCCGCTCTCGGACCCGCTCGCCGGCGTCATCGCCGAGCCGGCCGGCACCCGCCATCTGGTCGCCACCTACTACGACACCGATGACCTGCGCCTCGCGCGGGCGGGTGTGTCGCTGCGGCACCGCAACGACGAAGGCTGGGCGGTGAAGATTCCCGCCGGCACCGACCGCGACGCGCTCCTCGACCGGTCGACGTACGCGTTCACCGGCGAGGAGACCGACCCGCCACCCGACGCGCTGGACCTCATCCGGGCGTTCACCCGCACCGCGTCGGTCGCGGCGGTCGCGCCG
>DATITC010000004.1:0-32839 GCA_035468175.1 Frankiaceae bacterium
CCTTCCATGGCGTCGAAGCGCAGGCGCAGAGTAGGCGGCGCCAGCAGCGGCTGGCGCCGGCGCTGGGTCCAGAGCACCGGCGAGCCGTCGGTTGCCCGGGCCAGCATCGCGCGTCGCTCGACTCGAAGCCCGTCGGACGGGATGGCCGCCGGCTCGATCTGGTGCGTCGGCGACACTCCGCCGGATGCCGGGTCGATCAGCAAGTCGCTTTCCGCCTCCGGCATGAGCACGGCGAAGGCACCGGAGAGGTCGGCGGCCCGACCCTGGACGAAACGCCGCCGCCCATCGACGTCCTGGATGACGTACGGGTGCCAGTGCGGCGGGACCCGGGTCATCGGCCGGTAGGCGAAGCCCGGCCGGCCGGACATGTCGAGGTGTGCTGGCGGCTCTGGCGGCGGGTCAGCCTCACTGGCAACAGTCCGGCCGCGAAGCCGCTGCTCCACCGCCCATACCAGGTTCGCGTCCTCGTCGATCCCCACCGCGACCTCGTCGACCGCCGACCCGGCCAACGGAGTCGCGGCCGTGGCCCAGAGGACGAGCGAGCGATTGCCGAGCCCGTGCGTTGCGAACAGGCTCCAATCGTCCGGCGGGGACAGCGTCCAGTCCTGGTCGAAGGAGTCGGAGACGATCACCTCGTCCAGCGTTACGACATGACCCGCGAGCGCGTCGACCGGAAAGGCGAACCAGTCGTCGGACTGGTTGACGATGAGGTCGATCAGCAGCAGCGTCGCGAGGTGAGCCCGATCCGGTGGGTAGCCACCGATGTCCACCTTCGCGTCCTCGATCTCCCACCAGCGGGGCAACGGCGCACCCGGATAGCGGACCCGTCCCGGGAAGCGCTGGACCGGGTCCGGCGGGCTAGCCGGATCCGGCAGCGGGCCGTCCGCGTCGACCGAGTACCAGTCGAGGTCGCCGCCGTCGTGCCGGTGCAGCGGCAGCGCGACGCCGTCGGCGGCGAAGCTCGCCTCGTAGCTGAACTCGGCCGGGTCCCATAGGTCCAGCGGCTCCGACGTGGGCGGACGCAGCGCGCTGAACCACGCCTCGTCGAGGTTCAGTTCCAGCCGGCGATCCCACAGCAGCCGCCCGTCGTAGCCGGTGCCGTCGAGCACGTCATAGGGCACCGGCAGGCTTGCGAGCTGCAGGGTCTCGTCGTCGGGCAGTGGTGACCCCGCCGATGCGGCCGCAGTCGCCACCGCGCGGCCGGCACCGACCCGACGGCCGGGCGTCCACCAGTCCCCGGGCTCGGACTCGACGATGGCCTCGGCCGGCGTTGTCCTCGGGTCGTACTCCGGCTGTCCGACGACGGGATCGATCGGGGTCAGGCGGGGCCGGAACGTCACCCGAACCGGCGACGACGCGTCCTCGCCCTGGTGCTCGCCCAGCTGCCACTGCCGGCCGAGCAGCCACGCCGGATCCGCGACCTCGGCGGTGAAGCCACGGCCGAGATCGGTCTGTTCCGGGTCGGATTCGAGCCGCTCGACGGAGTCGACGATGCGGGCCATGGCTACACCTTCGCTCGGTCGAGCGGGACGGCGATCGCGCCGGCCGCGGGCAACAGTGCGCCGGGCAGCAGCCCGCGCACGTCGTCGTCCAGGTCGGCCGGTCGGGCCATTCGGGCGTGGGCCAGCTGCCGGGTCTCGACGACGACCTCGAGCAGCGTCATCTCATCCCAGGGCTGCTCGAGATCTGGCGGCACCGCCAGCAGCACAGCCTGCGGTGCCCGCGCGGCGGGCGCATCGAAGCCGAATGCGGCCCCGGTGGTCTGCTCCTCCTCCGGTATGACTTCAGCGAACCGATCGACCGCGGCGACGGCCAACCGGTCTACTCCCGAGATCGCGTTCAAGTCGATTGCGGGGTCGGCGTACGCGGCCACCAGCCGGCGGGGATCGGCAGCGTTGCGCTGCCACGGGTCTCCTGGCTTGTTCGTCCATCCGGCGAGCGCCGTTCCGTAGCCGACGTGGTTGCCAGCCGCGAGTTGGTGCACCTCGAGCAGCGCAACGGAGTGGCGCACGGCGGCCAGCACAGGCAGCCAGTCGGCATCCAGCGCCGCATCGGGCTGCAGCGTCGGCAACGCCGACCGCGGCATGCGCGCGGTCACCGCCAGCTGGCCCGTCGGCGACACCAGCGCCGCCAGCGCCGCGACGAGGTCATCGCGACTCAGGGCAGCAGCGGGGGATGGCTCGGTCGGCGAGGGTCGGTCCGTGCTCGGGGCTGCGGCGAGGCGCGGCTGTAGCAGCTCGAGCGCGCGGGCGGCGACGGCGACCAGGCGGCGTTCGGCGGACGCGGGAGTGTCCCCGGCCGTCGGATCGGGCGGCGGGTCGGGCGCGACCCCCCACCCGCGGGCCGCTCGCACCAGTCGGCCGAGCAGAGCGGGGTCGGCAGTGCCGAGTCCACCGTCCGGGGTGGTGTTCGACAGCTCGTCGGACAGCCGCGTGACGAGTGCGACGGCGACATCGCGCGCCAGCGTGTACCGGGTGAGCAGGTCCGCGAGGACGGCGGTGGTGTCGACGACCGTGTCGGCCTGCTCGGTCACCAGGTCGGGCCCGGCCGGACGTCGGCCGAGCAGCGCCACCAGCCGCGCGGAGCTCTCGTACCGCTCCGGGCCGGTCCCCCCGGCCAGCTCCAGCGTGGCTGGGTCGACCCCCAGCGCTGCGGCACCGGCATCGACCGCGAGCCGCTCCAGGTCGGTCAGGGACAGGCTGAGCGCATCGGCAGGCAACAGCCCCACGTCGGCCAGGCTGACCGTGGTGGTGGCTCCCGGAGCCGGGCTGGCCTCGATCGAAGCGACCTCGAACGTCCAGTCTGCTGCCTCCCCCGCCTGCCTTTGTACGAACGCTGCCACCGACGCGTCGGCCAACGCTGCCGGGCTCACCTCGGCTCGCGACAGCTCGTCGGCGGGCAGGGTCGGCTCGGCGGCATCGGGCAGGACGACGACGACGCCGGTCAGCGCCGCCCGCCCCTGCCGGGAGGTGTGCAGCAGGTCGAGGTGCGGCGGTCGACTCAATCCCGCCGCCGCGTCCAGCACAGCACCGGCGGTTTCGGCCCGGCCCTGGACGACGTCGGAGACCGCTTCGGCCACCAGCAGATCGCCGTAGCTGTCCAGCGCGACCCGTAGCCGGTCGAGTCCGGCCAGCCGGTCGGCGTCCAGTCCCAAGGTGGCGGGCTGTGCTGCCAGCGCCGCCAGCACGGCCAGCCCGTCGCACACCCGCCGCCCGACGTGCTCGGTGCGGACGGGGTAGTCGCGGCGCAGCTGCGACACGATCGCGGGGTCGGCCACCACTCGCTCGACCTCCCGGCCCACGGCCTCGGCGAGGTGCGCCCCCACCCGGACGTGCTCGGCAATGGTGTCCGCGTCGCGGACGCTGCGGGAGGTGAGGTCAAGGTCCCAGCGCGCGGCCGTCGGGTCGTTGACCGCTCGGTCGCGCAGCACCGTGGCGGTGATGGCCTGGTTCGGCGACGGGGCATGCAGCAGGCCGGCTGCCGTCGGACCCGGAGTGCCCGGTCGCGGCGCATCAACCCAGCCGTAGGCACCGAGCCGGAACGTCGGCGACTGCGCATCGAGCAGGTCGCGCAGGCGCCGGGTGGGCAGCCCGACCAGCCAGGGGTCGATCCGGAAGCCGGCCGTGTCGACCGTGGCGCTCAGTAGCCGTTCGGTACGGGCCGGGTCCAGCTCGCTCAGTGAGGCCAGCGCTTCGGCGACCCGTTGGAAGCGCGATGCCTCCGGAGTCGTCCCTCGCACGACGTCGGCAGACGTCGCCTCGATCCACGTCTCCAACAGAGCCGGTGTCTTCGACTGCCGCACGATTGGGTCGAGCGTTGGTGGGGACTGCTTCAGGCGCGCGCGTCCGACGTCGCCGATGGCGACCTGCAGCGAGCGGATCGCCAGGCGCAGCAGCAGGCTGTTCGGCGGGAAGCGTAGGAACTCCCGCTCGAGGCGCTCGGTGCTCGCGAAGGCGGTCGGCGTCTGCAGGGCGAGTTCGACCAGCTGCTTGAGCACGTCCGCGATGGTCCGGTCGCTCGGCAACTCCTCCGGAACGACCAGCGGCAGGTCGACCCGCCGCGCGGCGGCGCTCGCCCCGTAGCGCCGAAGGGGTGCCAGCCCGAGTCGCCGCGCGGTCGCGTACTGCTCCAGCCACGCCCGGTCGATCTCCTCCCAGCGCATACCGGAGCCGAGCAGGAGCAGCACCAGCCACCAGATCTCCAGCGGCCAGGCTCGGCGGTGGCGGAACAGCGGGGAGGTCGGCACCCGGCCGACGAGGTCGAGCAGCCGGTCTGTCGACGCGCCGACGACCGTGCCGAACGCTTCCGCCGAGGTGCTGTAGGCATCGCGCAGTTCGAGCAGCGGTTTCAGCAGTCCCGCCTCGACGGTGGGGTCGCCGGCGGCCGGGGACCAGCGGCGCAGCGCGGTGACCGGGAAGAGCCCGTACGGCTGGGAGCCGACGCGCACTGTCGGGAACGGCCCCTCCGGCGCGACCGCGCCCGGCGCCCACTCTGCCGCCGCGAGCGTCCCGTTCGGGATGCCCCACACGTCCTCGCCGGCGAACCCCCATAGCGCCGGCCACAGACCGGCGACCATGGCAGCGTTCCAGCGCGGCTGCGGCTCGCTCGGCCCTGGAAGGTTCCCCAACAGCTCGGGATCACCGGTGAGCGCCGCAGAGACCGACCGGTCGTTGTCGCTGGCGGGGGTGTGCAGGACGTCCCACCAGGTGTCGGGATCCTGCCCCAGCGGCCCGGCCGGGGCACCGTCGACGCTGTTGGTCGGCGTGCCCGGGGCGAGCAGGCCGAGGCGGCCTTCGTCCCGGTGGCTGGCGAAGACCTCCGCCGGCTTGCCGTCGCCGAGCCCGGTGACGTAGAGCGCCTCGATGTCGTTCGGGTCACCGTCCAGAGCGGTGTCGCCGGCGAGCCCTGCCTTGACCGCCTCGTCCCAAGACTCCCACCATCGTCGGTCGCCGGGCACGTCCGGATCCGGGAAGTCGGCGAGCAGGCGGCCGGAGTCGACGGCGAGGGTCAGCACCTCGGTCGCTTCGCCGGCCCGAACCAGCCAGACGTGCAACGTGGCGGGGAAGCCCTCGATCCGCGGAAAACGTGGCTCTGTGCGCTGCTCCCCGGATTCGAGCGGCCGCACGGCGGGCTGACCGTCCGGACCGGTCACGACCAGCAGCCGGATCAGGTAGACCGCGCGGGCACCGCCGACCTGGCCGACGAACTCGCGCCAGGCTTGCCTACGGTCCGCGTCAGTGCTCGCCATCGCGGTCGCATCGATGAAACGGACGAGCGCGTCTACCTCGCCCTGCGGAACCGTCGGGTCATGCCGGGCGAACCACGGCTCGTCGGGTACGACGCGGATCCTCAACCGCCCCGGAAGGAAGCGGGTCTCGATGCGGACGGGGAGCAGGACGCCGACCGTTGCTGATCCGTTCACCCGTGCAGCCCTTCCGGGTCGAGTCGATCACCACGGATGAGGACCCGCACCGGCCGGGCAAACGCCTCCGTCGCCCACGTCTGCGGCTGAGCAGAGACGGAGGCGTCGTTGGCGAAGCGATAGCCGGTCGGTGGCTCCTCGAAGACCAGCCAGTGGGCGCGGATCTCGTCCGGGACGAAGCCGGAGAAGCCGAAGAAGGTGACGTCGTCGGCGACCCGGCCCTGGAAGCTCGGCAGCACGCGGGGCGCGGCGGGGTCGGGATCGCTGTCGAAGTCGGGATCGCCGGTGAAACCGGGGCCGGCGCGGGCGGTCACCAGATAGACGACGGTCGCCGGATAGCGCATGAAGAGGGCACCGCGCACGACGACGACGAGGTCCCGCCCGGATTCGGCTGGCGGGCGGTGTTGGACGTCGCCTACCGCGCTCCCATCGCTCCAGTTCGCGATCCCGACGATGTCGTCGACGCGTGCCCCGGTGCCGGTGTGCGATCGGTCCCAGAAGACCCGCAGTGGCGTGCAGCCTGTGGCCACCGGCAGGTTGCGCCACCGCAGCTCGCCGAGCAGCTGGGTGTTGAGCCCGGTGAGCAGCGCATCGATGAAGCGCGGATTCGTCTCGAGTGCGATGACGGAGTCTTGGGGCAGCGCCCCGACTCCGGGCAGCAGCCACTCGGCGAATGCGCTTTGGACGTCGGCCCATACCGGGCGGTCCAGGCCGATGCACGCCTCCGGCGGTGCAAGCGGTTGCTTCGGGTCGAGACCCTCGATGGTGTCGAGGACCCGTGTGCGGGCCGGCCCGTCGGCGGCGCCCGGATCGAAGGCGGCAAGCACGCCGGTGGCGAGGGCACCGAGGTCAACCGGACGGCACGGAGGCTCCTGAGGCGAAGGCTCCGCCAGCCCGACGAGCAGGTCGACAAGGTCGGTGTCGGTGCTTCCGTCCGGGAAGAGCTCGAGGAAGCGCTGCATCGCCCGCGAGAGCCGGGAGACCTCCGGGCCGTTGTCGGCGGCGACGGCGGCAGCGGCGATGAGCAGTTCGAGCGCCTCGGCCCACGGGGCGGGGCTGCCCTGATCGTGAGCGGTGGCGAGCCGCCGGACGATCGCGAGGGCGAGCTCGCGCAGCTTCGGCGTTACCTGCTCGGCCAGCGCCTTGGCCTGCTCGAGGACCGTTGCAACGTCGATGGCACCGGTCTCGGCGGCTTTGCCCCGCCGGCTGTCCAACTCCTCGCCGTCGATCCGCAGGACGGTGAACGGGACGCCGTCAGCACGCCGTTTCGGCGGGGCCGGGCAGCGGTTTGCCGCCTCGAGGATCGCCGCCGGGTGAGCGGCACCGTCCCGAAGCGCGGCGGTCCGTGCCGGACCGGGCCGCAGTATCCGGCGCGCGGCCGAGGAGAACAGGCCGGCCGGCAGCGCGCGATCGGCCGCAGTCGCGAGGTCGGCGACCGACCCGTTCGCGGTGACAACGCGGCGCAGCGCGGGCCCGAGCAGCCACAGCTGTTCCGGTGCGCTGGCCGGCATCCGCCGTGCCCAGAGCGCCTGCGAGGCCTGCAGCCCGGCGACGAGCTCACGGATCCGCTGCCGCGCCTCGGACAGGGCTCCGAGTTGTGCCGCAGCCTCGTCGGCGAGATCGTCCTGGTTGCGGACGCCGACTTCGAGTCCGAGCCCGGCGACGCCCCGGTCGCGCGGGTCGGTGTTCAGCTCGCGGCCCCACGTCGTCCCTTCCGGTGCCGCGAGCCACGCCTCGCCGTACCGGGGCAACCCGACGATTGGTCGGCCCCGCGGGTCGCTCGCCGGCGTGCGCAACCCGTCCAGATCGGTGCGGACGTCATCTGGCAGCGCCCCATCGAGGGCGCCGAGGGGCGCCAGCGCCCCACGGACCTCGAGATCGCCGGCGGCCGGAACTCGGGGGTAGTCCAGCGGCGCCCG
This sequence comes from Frankiaceae bacterium, assembly GCA_035468175.1. Lineage (GTDB taxonomy): Bacteria > Actinomycetota > Actinomycetes > Frankiales > Frankiaceae > JAVEDQ01. Next base: position 7,342 of record DATITC010000004.1, read on the forward strand.
CCCGGTTTTCGGGTCGGCGTCGCCCGGCTGCAGCCTGGCGGCCAGGTCCTCGAAGCTGCCGGCCGGGGTCGCGGTCCGGAACCGCCACGAGTCGTAGGCGGGGACGGTGGCTGCGGCGGTACCAGTCCAGTTCGGCTGCCCCGCGGCGTCGAAGGCCGGCACCAGGACGGCGACGTAATCGGTGCCGGCGTCGAGTAGCCGGCCGGACAGGATGCGGGCGACGCGACGACCCTCGGCGTCGGTCTGCACATGCGACCAGCGGTAGGCCGAGGTCGGCGTGCCGAGCGGATGCAGCTGCTGCACCGCCGGGCTGAGCGTCACCGCGTTGCCGCCGAGGGTCAGGTCGACGGCGTCGACGCCGACGATGAGCACCAGCCACGGATGCAGCGCCCCGGTGCCCGCCGCTGGTTTCGGGGCCGGCGTGTAACGCCACGGCAGCCCCGGATCGGCGAACTCCACGTGGGCGCAGCGGTCGGACTCATGGTCGATCGCCCCGGGTGTGGGATAGCGCTTGGTGATGGCGCCACCGGCCAGCCCGACGACGTCGCGCGGCCCGGCGAGCAGGAAGCGCACGGTGCGGGTCTGCGCCGAGGTGACGGCGCCGCCGGCGTCCCTCCCCGTCAAGGTCACCGATGTCTCCACCCGGGCGCGACCGTCCTGGACGCCGGTCGCCAACCCGGCAACGCGTTCCCGGACCCACCCCGCGAAGATCAGCTGCTGATTGGCCATCCTCGTCTCCGAGCTCAGAACGCCATCGCGGCAACGGTGTCGGTCGCGGCGATCGCCGATCCGAGGGACGTCAGCGTGGACAGCTGGTGTGCTTGAGCTTGGGACAGGTCGGTCGCGACCACGCTGCCGTCGCCGCCGCGCACCACCCAGGTCTCGCCGCGCACCGCGAGCGATGGCACCGCCGGGTCACGCTCGACCGCTCCGGTCCGTCCCGCAACCGCGCGCAGCAGCCAGGCCGGCAAGGTCACGCCGACGACGTCGATGGGCGGCGCGGGGATGCGAATCTGCTTGACCGTGACGGTGAGGGTGGCGGTAGGACCGTCGTCGGTGCCCGCGGCGCCGAGGTAGACCCCGGCGTGCAGCCGCTCGAAGGCACGTCGGTTCAGCGCGTCGGAGTCGGACAGCTCGGCGAAGCTGCCCGGAGCGAACCAGTCGATATCCGGCCCGGTCACCTGCGGACCGGTGGCGACGACGGTTTCGGGGTGCGCGAGCGGAGCGCCCTCGAAGCGCTGCAGGAGGAGGTCGAGCGGCGCGCGCTCCTGGTGCCAGGCCGCCTGGGAAAGCGGCGAGACGACGGGCAGCGCGGCGTCGGTAGCCGGGGTGACGGTGACTCGGGGATCGATGTCGCCGCTGGTCTGCACGTTCGCCGGGTCGTCGAGTTCGCTCGCCAGCTCGGCGACGGCCGACGCGACCGGGGTGACCGCCGGTGGGCTGGACGAGCCGAGGGTGAAGGTGTGCTCGAAACAGATGTCGAACCACAGGATCTCGAAGCAGACCTTGCCGTGGAAGACGACGGGGCCGGGCCCGGAGAGCTCGCCGCGCAGGTCCAGGCCACCGAGGTTGTGGCTCTTGTAGCGGACCTTGACCGAGGCAGCGATGGAGAACTGAAAGTGGAAAGGCTCGAAGCGGATGAGCGCGTCGAAACCGAGGAAGCCGCGGATGTTGAAGTCGCCGAGGCGGATGACGGCCTCGACCGAGGCGCCGAACTGCAGGGTGTTCGTGGTGACCGCGAAATAGCCCTCGAAGCGCAGGTAGAGCTCGTCGGTCGGCGAGCCGCGGACCATGGCGATGCGGGTGAGGCTGGCCGGGAAGACCAGCGGTGCCGGCGAGTAGGACGGGTGGAAGCCGCCCACGGTCAACACGACGTACGGTTCGGCGCCCCAGGAGAGCCGGAAGGCGGCCCCGCCGGTGAGTTCGAGGATCTCGAGCAGGTGGCTGTCGATCAGAACCGCATCGAACGACAGGGTCTGCGCGGCGAAGTCGAGGACGCCGAGGATGTCGAGCCGGATCTGCAGATACGGCCGCCCGCCCGCCGGGTTGTCGATCGCCGCCCGGGCCGACCCCAACAGCACGATCTTCCGAGGTCCGGGCAATTCGACGAAGATGCCGATGTCGAAGCGCACGAGCTCGGCCCAGGACAGCTGCAGCGTCGGGCCGACGATCGTGATGCCGGGCGACGGCGGGAAGACGGCGGCCAGGTCGTTGATCAGTACCGGGGCGTTGCGGACCGGGTCCTCGGGAGCGAGGATCCGCCCGATCGTGCCCGCAGCCATGCGGGCCCGCAGCGCGTCGACATCGAGCTGACGGTTGAGCGCCAGCAACCCGCCGACCGCGGAAAGCGCGAAGCCGAAACCGAGCTGGACGGGCGGGAACGAGGCGCGCAGCACGACGAGCAGCGCGTAGCCGGACCCGCCCCCGGGCAGGCGGGTGTCGAGCAGACCGACCGCGTCGACGCCGAAGACGCCGAGTTTCAGTTCGAGCGCTCCGGAGTACCGGCCGACGGGTTCGTCGAAGCGGATGAATCCGCCGCCGGAGACCGGGCCGGCGTCGATGCCCAACCCGAGCCCGGTGGGCGGCAGGAAGCGGAATGCGAGCGCGGCCGGCCCGAAGTCGATGGCAGCCGGTGCCGCCGAGCCTGCTCCGCTGCCGCCACGGAAGAGGAGATCGGCGCCGGCGCCCAGTCCCTCCACGCTCGCGGAGAACGCGCCCAAGCTGATCCCACCGGCGATCCGACCCTCCAGCGCGATGGTCGGGGTCGTGCCGGGCGTCGGCCGCACGGCGACGTCGAGCCGGTCGAGTCGGACCGGTCCGACCGACAACCCGACCGGGATCGTCAGGGCGAGGGCGGCACCGCCGCGGAAGGTGAGGCCGTCCGCCTCGCTCCACCGCACGCCCAGGTCGAGGTCGAGTTCGGCCGTTCCCGGCAGCACCGAGGACAGGAAGCCGTCGGCGCCACCGAGGGAGACGACGAGCTGCCCGTGCTCGGCGTGCAGGTCCACGACCACGCCGGCAGTGGCGCCCCCGCTGCCGGCGACGAACCTGGCTCCCGCCGAGGCCCGCAGCGCGGTCGCCGTCAGGCGGGTGCCATCCCGCTCGCCGAACAGCAGCAGCGGAGCGCCGGGCGTGCCGGTGCGGGCGATCGACAGGACGACCTCGCCGGCGACGGTTCCGGAGGCGACAGTGGTCAGCGTTGCCGGTGGGGTGAGCCGCAGGCCGGCCCCCAGGTCGAGACTGCCCGTGCCGGTCAGCCGCACCTCGGTCGCAGCGCCGTCCGGGGAGAGCACAAAATCGATCCCGGTCAGCGAGTCGAGCAGCAGCAGGATGTCCAGGGCGGTCGGAGGCCTCCCGGCAGCGGGCCGCAGCGTGAGCAGCAGCGCCCGCAGTTCCGGAATGTCGGCGTCGAAGAAGGAGAAAAGCTCGAGTTCGTCGAGCAGATCGTCTATCCGTTGCAGCAGGCTGCGAACGTCGGCGGGGGCCGCGGGCGCGCCCCAGCCGTACACGTCGGACAGCAGCTGGATGGGGTCGCTGAGAAGCGTGGCGAGCCGCTCGGCGTGCACGAGGCGCCGGGTCAGGGCGGGGGTCGTGTCCGTCTCGGGAATGGGAGTCGATTCGGCGATGCCGAGGATCGCCAGGGAGCGCAGCAACACCGGGCGCGCGTCCTCGAGGTAGTCGACGATGAGCCAGCCAAGCAACCGCCCCGGCAGCTCGGTGATCAGGTTGCGGATCTCGGGCTCGAAGGCGCTCAGGTCGGCGGGAAATGCGGACCTGGCGACGTCGGCCAAATCGCGCAAGCCGGCGAAGGCGCGCGCGGCCGGTGGGGCGAGCGTGCCTACAGCGACGGCGATGGCGGGAAGATCCTCCGCCGCGATGGCGGCGAGCAGTGCCGGGAGCTCGACGGCCACGGTGCTCGCGTCGTCGGCAATTCGCTGACGCACGGGAGCCGTCGAGATGGCCGTGACCACTGCAGCGGGCAGCGGCAGCCCCATCTCGGCGAACAGCCCGAGCGCTCCTTCGGGGGTCGACAGCTCATCGCCGAGCGGCGCGACTACTTCGCCGAGCTCCCGGGCGATGGACTCGAGCGTGCCGGCCATCAGTCCCGCCTCCACCCGTCGTGTCGGGCCAGCCACCGGGCGAGCACGCCGAAGAGCCGCTTGCGCAGGACTGCCGCCAGTCCGGGATGCCGCTGCAGTCGGGTAGCGGCGGGCGGACCGACGCGTTCATACGTCTGCTGGAGCCGCGACATCGCCCAACGACCCCGAGCACCCGGCTCGAGGTGGGCGTTGCGCCACTCGCGCAGCAGGCGCACGTCGGGATGGTCGGCGTTGCCGTATACCGCCGTGGCGACGAAGCAGTGGCCACCGCCGGAGGGCTTCACCGCGCCGACGACGGCGAGCGCGTACCCCTGCTGCGGCTTCCCGACATTGATGCGGGTGCCTGCCACGCGAATCGTCCACTTGCCCACGGCCGGGGAGGAGAGCACCACCATCTGGACGTTGTTCTTCGTGTCGGCGGCGCCGCCGGTGGTCGAGACGCCGTCCGCGAAGACGTTGCCGAAGTAGGTCGTGCTGTCCGGAGCGATCACCTCGAGGTGGAGGGTGTTGACGATCGGGTTGGCGGCGCCGACGGTCCCCGGCGGTTCGCTCCACGCCAGGACGACCCTGAGCAGTTGATCGCTCGAGTCCACCTGAATGGTGTGCAGCTTGGACTTGCGGGTGGCCACGCCCTTGGCGTGCCGGACATCGAAGATGCGAAGCTGGGCGACGCCGGCCGGGGGGAACAGCGCGCGCTGCAGCTGGATGAGGCCGAAGCCCTCGATGTCGTTCGGATAGCCGGGGACCTGCGTCATGTTGACCGCCGACGCGACCAGGACTGCCTTCAGCAGCGCCCCCGTCGGGATGACGGCGTGGCCGGCGGTCTTCGTCCCGGTGGGGTACCAGCCCTCGCGGAAGAACTGCCGAACCTGGGCGGCGGCAGCGGCGGCGTGGGGGGTCGCGTAGCTGGTGGCGCAGGTGTCGAGATTGGTCCCACACGCAGTGCCCACCGTCGCGGAGGAGATGCCGCAGCCGACCGCCACCAGGTCCGGCTTGCGCCGCCCGTCGGCGGTCGGTCCGGGGTTGCCGTCGCCGAGCTGATTCTGGTTCGGGTCGGCTTTTGCTGCGGCGACGCAGATGGCGTTCTTGGCGGTGCCGGGGGGCCCTTGCTCCTCGCCGGTGTTGCCGGCGGACCCGAGCACGAGATGGTTCTCGTTGCTGAACGTGAACTCGTCGACGTCGCGGGCGTTCTGGTTGTAGGTGGCGGGGTTACCCGTGCCGTTGGTGCTGTCGTGCCAGCTGTTGGTATGCACGAAGGCGCCGGAGGCGCGGGCTGCCAGCAGTTCGCTGCGGAGCCGCCGCGTCGCCGAGAGGTCGTTCTCATTGCCGCACACCAGCTTGGCGGCCCACGCACCACCTCGGTGGGCCGCGGTGCCAGGCGAGTTGACGTCGTCACCGGCGGCGCACCCGGCGACGAAGGTGGCGTGGGCCCCGGCGGTGGTCCCGGAAGCATTGCGCACCGCGACGATCTTGCGGTGTCCCGGCCGTGGTGTGTTGTTGCCTGTGTCGAGGAAGTAGCAATGCTTGATGTCGGGTGGCGCCGTGTCGATCATGCCGATGATCTCGCCCTCGCCGTGGATCCCCTTGTCCCAGATCGGTGCCGAGCCCGCCGAGCCGGACTGGATGGTGGAGGCGGCGGCCACGTCGTCGGCCACGATCGGGGTGACGGGTTCGATCCAGCGCACCGCAGGTACCTCCGCCGCGCGATGCACTCCCGCCAGGTCGGCGAACGTGGCGAGGATCAGGGGCGCGCCGCCGGCGTCCGGGTCGTGCAGCACGGATTGTTCGCTGCCACCCGCACCGGCGATCAGCGTCCGCGCGGGTTCCGGATCGGCGTCGTCGAACAAGACGATCCGAACCCGCTGGGACCCCGAGATCTTGTGTGCGCGCGCGGAATCCGGCGCGGTGAAGGCCGGCGAGAGCTTGAATTCCTGCCGATAGGGCACGACGGCACGCACCATCGGATCACGGCGCAGCGCCTCGACCGACTGCGTCGGCACCTGCTCGACGTAGGCGAGGTCGGGCACGTAGTCGGTCAGCGCCAAGCCGTGCTGCGCGCGCAGCCGGGCGACGTCGCGGCCGGTCAGCGGCTCCTCGACCTGGACGACATAGGCGCCGCCGGATGGTGCTTCGGCTGCCCGCGCCCCGGCTGGAGCTTCCAACGCCTGCGCTTCCGCTGTCCGGGGATCGAACCGTGCGGACCCCAGAATGACTTCGAAGTCGTCCCCGTCGGCCAAGAGATCCTCAACCTTCGGTCGGGTTCCAGGTCGACGGCGGGCGAGCCTGGCTCGGTACAGGGGCCGTTCGGCGGCAGAGCGTTCCATCGGACGTCTGCACGGTCAAGGCCGCCGAAGCGTCGGCAGGCCGCACCCGCGCGGTCGCATCTCCGGTTCCGCACCTCGTGGAGTTCAGTGGTTGGCTCCCGCAGCCCGGCTCAGCGTGCGGCCCATGCCGCGCTGCACGGCGTCCACCAGGTAGGGCCGAAGCCGGCCGGCCGGGACGATCGTGTCGACGGAGCCCATGCTGCGGGCCCGTTCGATGCTGTGCTGGGTGTCGAATTCGTCGGCGACCTCGCCGAGCTTCTCCGAGCGCACGGCCGAGCGGACGGTCGCCAGCCGCTCCCGCAACCGCGCGGCCCCGGCGTCGTCGTCGGACTCCACGGCTCCGCCAACGGCGGCCTCGACATCGGTCACCCGCGGGTCGGCCGCGGTGCGCTTGTTGACCTCACCTGCGAACACCACGGCTGCGGCGGGAGCGCCGCCGATCACGGAGGCGTACGAGCCTTCGACGGCCGCGATCTCCATGGTGTCGTTGAGCGTCCCGGAGAACACGACGAACGCTCCGCCGTGGTAGCGGGAGACCACGCAGAACACGATCGGGCCGTCGAAGTTCACGACCGCCCGGCCGATCTCCGCGCCGTACTCCAACTGCAGCTCGCGCAGGGACTCCGGGGAGCCGTCGAAGCCGGACAGGTTCGCCAGCACGACGAGGGGCCGGTTCCCGCTGGCGGCGTTGATCGCCCGTGCCGTCTTCTTCGACGAGCGGGGGAACAGCGTCCCGGCCGTCCACATCGACGGTCCGTCGACGGGCGGAAACCCATGCCGGGGCAGCGGTCTTGATTCGATGCCGATCATCGCCACCGGCTGGCCGCCGAGGTGCGCATCGACGACGACGACCGACTCCGCGTCGCGCATGTCGCCCCACCGTTCCAACGGCGGATGATCGGCGTCGGCGACCCCGCGGATCAGGGACCGCACGTCGAACGGCCGCTTGCGCTCCGAATTCGTCTGCGGATCGAAGATCTCGCCGAGCGTGGTGAAGTCGCATCCAGGCCCGGAGTGCGGCGAGCTCGAGACGTCCCGCTCAACCGGATCGCTGCTGGGGGCGGGCCGCGGGAAGCGCTCGCCGGGCGCAACGTAGGCGTGGGCGTAATGCGCGAGGAGCACATCGACGGCGTGCGAGAGGTCGGCGGCCCAGTACTGGGCCTGGCCGTTCGGGCCCATGATCCGGTCGTAGCCGCCGATGCCGAAGTTGTCCTCGGCCGACACCCCGCCGGAGTAGTCGAGGGACTGCTTGCCGGTGAGCACCATCGTCGAGTCGGGCGTCATGACGAGGATGCCCTTGGTGTGCATCAGCATCGTGGCCTCGGCGTTCCAGTACGGCTGGGCGCCGACGTTGATGCCGGTGACCACCACGTTGATCTCGCCGCCGGCCTGCGTGAACTCGATGATCCCGCGCAGCACCCGGGAGACCCAGTCCATCGTCTCGGTGCCGGTGTCCATCGCGATCTTCGCGCCGGCCGACACGGCGAACCATTCGATCGGCACGCCGAGTCGGCGGGCCAGGCCGATCGCCGCAAGCACCCGGCGGCATTCCGGCTCGGACAGGGCACCCAACGCCTTGGTCGGATCTCCCAGCAGCACGACCCGGGTGAGGCCCTCCGGATAGCGCTCGGTCGGGGTGCTCACCACGCCGACCACTATGTTCGCGGTGTTCGACCCGGGTGCCCGGTCCACCTCCTGCAGCTCCCCCGCCTCGTCCAGGTCGTACTCGGTGAAGCTGCCGGGAGCGCCGCCGCGATCGGGCGAGCGAGCGAGCAGCGAGACGAGCTCGTAGGGATAGACCGTCCCGCGGCGACGAGCCCGGATCACTTTCTGGGTGTAGGAGTCGAGCGGACGCAGCGGGTCCGGCGGCGGATCGGTCACCCGCATCCTCAGACCCGCGCCGGGCGGCCGGGACATCCGCAGCATCAACTCGCGAGGCTCGGCTCCCGGCTCGCGGCCGGCAGAGGTCCGGAACTGCACCAACACCTGCTCCAGGCCGAGGGCCTCGGTCCGCGGTGCCAACGACTGGACAACGACGTCGAGCTCGTCCACCGAGCCCTCGACGGTCGGCCAGACGTAGAGCTGGATCCGGTTCCACTCCAGCTTTGCCGCGCTCGGATCGGCGGACCGGGCGGTGCGCAGGCTGTCCAAGCAGGCGTCGAACACCCGCTCCAGCTGGGGCAACCCGAGGAGCTTGCCGGCATCGTCGCGGACCGCGGTGAGGTCGCGCACGTCGGCGATCGCGATGAGACGCTGGTCGTCCGGAACGTCGCGGGCCTCGATACGGAACACGTGGACGTCGGTGGCCGAGGGCAGCCGAGTGAGCTCGAACGCCGACAGCCGCCACAGACCCAGCCGCTCCGCGACCATGGGATGCAGATCCCGTAGCGTCCGATCCTCCACGGGCGTCCCCACGGCGTGCTTCGCTCCGCCCTCCGCAACGGCCGGCGTGCCGCGGAAGGTGAACCACGTCGAGCCCTCGTGGCCGCCGTCAGGGCGACGCACCGCCACGGAGACACGGCCGACCGTCTCGGGGATGGTGCCGAGCCTCGCGCGGATCCGCTCGGCGCGGGCATCCGGTTCGGCCCCCCCATCGGTGTCGGACGTGACGTAGAGGTCGATCAGCACAGTTCGGTCGGCCGGGAGCACGCCGCGGAGCTCCTCCAGCACCGTGGCCACGGCGGACGCTCGGTCGTCGTCCGAGCCCCGCGCGACGGTCGCCACCACCACGTAGTCGGAGCCGTTGTGGGCGTACTCCGCCGACAGCAGGGGGCGGCCTCCGAGCTCAACCACGCGCACGTTCGTGAGCGGTCGGATCCGGTAGTACCGGCGCGTCATCACCTCGAGCATCGCGGCCTGATGCCGCTCGGCGAAGACACCGAGGATCGGCTCTCCGGTCTCGACCATGGCATCCATCTGCGCGGCCCGAGCAGCTGGATCATCCGAGAGCCGGTCGAGTTCGGTGCGCACCTCCTGCTGCACGCGGGCACGTTCGCCGGCGATCAGCGGCGCGTCGAAACAGCGATACCGCACCTGCCGAGCCAGATCCCCGACCGCCGGATGGCGCAACTGGGTGGCGGAAACCAGCCGGTCGAGGACCTCCCGGTACTCCTCGCGCCCGTCGTCGGCCAGCGATTCCGGCCGTCGCAGCCGCCACTGGAGCAGCTGCGTGATCACTGGCACGTGCGCACTCGCCTTGCGGTGGGCCAGGAACATTCGATAGAGGGCGGGGTCCAGGTCGGGCGAAGGCTCCAGGTCGGCGATGCCGTAGTGGGCCAGTACACGCCGCAGCTTCGCCTGGAACGACTCGGGCAGCCCCTCGGTCCCGGCGTCCCGCGAACGCAGGTAGGCGTGGAGGAACTCCCGCGGATTGCGGGCAGCGGCGTCCGCACCGGCCTCGCCGCCGGATTCGGTGTCGGCCGGATCGGCTGCGGAGCCGTCCATCACCCGGCGGTTGCGCGACAGTGCGGACAGGTCGCCGAAGATTCGCAGCAGGTCGGTCTCGGCGGCGAGAACCTGGGCGTCGTCGTTCGGCAGTTCTGCCCGCGCGGACGCAAGGTCCTGAAGCACCGAGCGCACCTGGGTCTCGTCCAGGTCGTAACCCAGCATGAGCGAGCGCAGCGCCGCCAGCGTGTCGGCCGCGGCCCAGGCCGGCGTCCGGTCCACGTCGGCCGAGGCGGTCAGCTTGCTCAGATCGGCCCGGGCAGCGGATGGCTGGTCGCTGGCTTCACCCCGATCCGCGTCGGGCTCCACCTGCACGAGCTTCGTCCCGGACTCGACCTGCGTACCGGCCTCGGCCAGGACTTCGGCGACGCGGCCCGCGACCGGCGCCCGCAGCGTCGTTTCCAGCTTCATGCTCTCCAGGACGACAACGGCGTCCCCCTCGGCGACCGTGTCACCGGCCTGGACCGGCACGGTCACCACCATCGCCGGGGAGGGTGCGCGGACCAGCCCCGCCTCGCCACCGGAGATCCGGTGCACGGCCCCATCGACCTCCACGAGGTAGTCCGGACCCTGGGCGACGGAAAGCACGGCGAACGTCTGGTCACCGACGGCGAGGCGTCGCTCGAACCGACCGGACCGTTCGACCCCGACCTCCACCGACTGACCGTCCAGCTCGACCTGATAGCGGGCGGGGCGGGAGCGGGAGACGCGCAGCCGGTAGGACTCGTCGGCCGCCCGGACGTCGACCTGATGCCAGCTCTCGTCCCCGACTTCTGGACGGCCGCGCTGTGCGGACGTGAACAGCCGATCCTGCTGGCGTAGCACATGCGCGTCGTGGGCCGCGATGGCGGCGGCCAGCAGCGCGATGTCGAGCCGCCGAGGCGGGGTGTAGCCATCGGCCATGAGCGTGTCGAGCCAGGTCGTGCCGACGTCACCGGCAACGAACTCCGGGCGATGCAGGAGGTCGAGCAAGAACGCCTTGTTCGTGCTGCCCCCCTCGACCACCGCCGCGGTCTGCCTGATGGCACGGGACAGCCGTGCCCGCGCCTCGGACCGGTCCCGTCCCCAGGCGATCACTTTGGCGATCATGGAGTCGTACTGCGGCGGGATGACGTCGCCGGGAGCCACTCCGGTGTCGACCCGGATCCCTGGGCCACTCGGCAGCACCAAGTGCTCGATCCGGCCGGGCGCGGGGGCGAACCCCTGCTCCGGGTCCTCGGCGGTGAGTCGGGCCTCGATGGCATGCCCCGTCTGCGGCGGCGGCTCCGCCGCGATCTCCGACAGCTTCCCGCCCGCGGCGACGTGCAACTGCAACTTGACGATGTCGACCCCGGTGGTCGCCTCCGTGACGGGGTGCTCCACCTGGAGCCGCGTGTTGACCTCGAGGAAGGAGAGCAGCCCCTGCTCCGGCTCGAACAGGAATTCCACGGTTCCGGCGTTCACGTACTCGGCCGCTCGGACCAACCTGGCGGCGCTGGAGCGCAGTTGTTCCTCCTGCTCGGGGGAGAGGGCCGTCGACGCCGACTCCTCGAGCACCTTCTGGTTGCGGCGCTGCACGCTGCAATCCCGCACGCCCAGCGGCCACACCGTTCCGTCCGCATCCGCGATCACCTGCACCTCGACGTGCCGGCCACCCCGGACCGCGCGCTCGAGGAACACCGTGGCGTCCCCGGCGGTCTTTGCGGCCTCCGCACCGGCCCGCTCGAAGGCCTCATCGAGCTCCTCCGGGGATGCGACCAACCGAATGCCGCGCCCCCCGCCGCCTGCGGTGGCCTTGACCATGAGCGGATAGCCGATCTTCCGAGCGTGCGCTCGCGCCTCGTCGACGTCGGCGACCGGGCCACCGCTCCACGCGGTCAGGGGCACCCCGACCCGCTCCGCCAGGCGCTTCGACTCGATCTTGTCGCCGAGCCGCCGCATCACCTCGGCCGACGGACCGACGAAGATCACTCCCAGTCGTTCGCACAGCTCGGCGAACTCGGCTTTCTCCGAGACGAAGCCCCAGCCGGGCCACACGGCGTCCGCCTTGGACTCGCGTAGTGCACGCTCCAACTCGGCGTAGTCGAGGTAGGGGTTGGGCCCGAACGTGGCGCCCGCCGCGTCTGGGTCAGCCGGTCCAATGAGCACCGCCTCATCGGCCTCGCGCACGAACATCGACTGTCGGTCGACGGCCGTGTAGACGGCGATGGTGCGCAGCGGCGGCCGCCCCTGCTCGTTCCATTCCCGAACGGCGTTGATCAACCGCATCGCGGGCTCGCCCCGGTTGACGATCGCGAGGCGGTGCAGCGGTCGCGGAGGTTCGTCTGGTCGCTCGCTGTGGGCTGCCTCAGATCGGGCGGCCGGGTGCTGGGCTGCCTGGCTCATGGGTCATTCCCCGAAGGCGACGCGTGCGTTGTCGGCCGTGGTGCCGGTCGGAAGCCCGGCCCAGGCCCGAATTCGCTCAGCGGGGTCCGCCGCGTCCAGCACCACCTCGTCGGCCACGATGGCAGGGTCGATGCGCAGCACCGCGTACCCGCCGACGGCGCCGGCCCCGAACCCAGGCGCAAACACTCGCGTGGGGCGGGAGATCACGCCGTCCCGAATGGCGTCGTGCACCGCGATGGGGATGCTCGCGGCCGAGACGTTGCCCATCGTGCCGATGTTGAAGTACAGCTGATCGGCGGAGAGGCCGGCCTTCTCCGCCAGCGTGAGGATCATCGTCTTGTTGGCCTGGTGAGGCACGATCAGATCGATGCTCTCCAGCAGAGTCCGTCCGGGGTCGTCAGGATCCCGCTGGTCGCGGAGCTCCTCGATCATCTGGGCCAGGTAGCGAGAAACCAGCGATTTCACCTCGGGCCCGAACACGGTCAGGTCGTGGTCGAACTCGAGATTGGGCCAGATGATCGAGTTCACCTCGCTGGACGGACCGCTCGCGTACGTCTGCACGACCTCGACGTCCCCCGTCGATCCTGCGGGAGCCGGGGCGACAACGATCGCGGCGGCTCCGTCGCCGAAGAGCATCCGCGAGGTGCGGGCGCTACCGATCTTGTCGGAGAACTTCTCCACACATACGAGAAGGACCGGCCGGTTCACTTCCTGCAGCTGCCGGATGGCCTCGGCGAGGCCGTAGGGCAGCCCGGCGCAGGCCGCCACCAGGTCGACCGAGGTGTGCGTTTGCAGCAACCCCAGCTCCCCGGACAACCAGCACGCCATCGAGGGGATCTGCCGATTGCTGGTGCAGGTGCTGACCAGCACCGCGCCGATCTCCTCGGGTCGGCGGCCGGATTTCGCCAGCGCTGAGCGGGCGACGACGAGTGCGAGTTGCTCCGGCTCGAGGCTGGTGTACCGGCGCTGCTCTATCCCGGTCTTCTCGGCGATCTGCGCGGCCGTCATCGGCGACCAGGAAAAGCTCGCGTTGCGGATCACGTCGGCGTTGGCGCAGACATGCTCACCGCGGACCACCGCCAGGGCCTCGAGCGCCGGCAGAATCGCGAACGCCTCCCGGACGCGCACCGGCGGCAGCGGGCTGATCGGAGCCACCGCTTCGACCGGCTCGCTCGGGACCTGCTCAGCGCTCTGGCCGCGGGCGGACGTGGCTCGCACCCGGTCGATGAAGGCCAGGACGTCGCGGTTGCGGGGGTGGAAGGCGATGACGAAGTCGTCGTCGCCAATCTCGGAGGGGCGGCGCAGCTCTGCGCGAGAGCGGTCCCACCCGTACTGGTTGTGCAGCACCATCGCCCAGCGCAACAGCGCTTCCAGCTCAGGGATCTTCTCGTCTGCGTCGAGGATCTCCTCCATCCTGAACATGGGATAGTCCGGGTCGTGCTCCGGTAGCACGAACGTGAGCGCATCGGGACGGCTCAGAAAGTCGCCGACCGTCGGCTTGATCGCGGACAGCTCGGTGGCGTGGTGCAGCTTGTGCCGGAAGGTGTCGAACAGCAGCTCGAACACCCTGTCCTCGGTGCCGGCGTCGAAGGTCGGGGGGAGCTCCTGGAAGGCTCGCTGGACCGCGGTTATCTTGCGCTCCGCGTCCTCCCACGGCGTGACTTCCGGCAGGAAGACGTCGTCGCGCCTCTTCGGCAGGTCCCGCCAGCGAGTGGGCCGCTTGTCGTACATCGTGATCGAGTACCGGTTGACCCAGAACAGGTTCTGCCCGAGGTCACGGAGCAGCTCGAACCGCCCCGGGTAGCTGCCGGACCCGACGCGAGCCAGGATGTCGGTGCCGGTCGGCGCCTTCGCCTCGAAATCCCGCTCGATCACGGCGGAGAACTGCTCGATCGTGTCGAGGACGGAGAAGTCCAGGTCACCGAGGAAGTGGGTCGGGAACACCAGTCGGCCGTGCCGGTTGACCACGAACGGTTTCACGTCTGTCCTCCACGTCGCTGTCCCCCGCACCACCCAAAACCTGTGAGCGCCGTTGCACAACCGATCGTTTCGGGCACCGGGCGCCTCTCAGACCACGAGCTCCCGGAGCGACTCCACGACGGAGTCCTCAAAGGCTTGCTCGTTAACTGCCGTCACCTGCCGGAGCGACCTTTGCGATGGTGAACCACACCCGCTTGCCGCCGGGTGCGATCGCATCGTCGCATTCGACGCCGTTCGTCGCCGCCATGTCATTCACGAGCCACATGCCGCGGCCGTTGACTTCGATGGGACGGAGGCCGCTTAGCAGCGGTTGCATGGGGCTGCCGTCGGTGACCGAGACGCAGATGCAGTCACCGTGTCCGGTGACGTCAACGAGCGCCGAGGTGCGGGCGTGCAGCACCACGTTCGTCATGAGCTCAGACACCAGCAGGGCGGCGGAGGCCTGCGCCTCTTCGTCGGCGCCAAGAGCGGCGGCCCGCTCCCGCGTGAAACACCGCGTCCCAGCTACGGCTTTCGGGTCCGGCTCCACGCGCAGCCGGCCGGGCCCCGGTACGGCAACAGATGACCCGATCAACCCCGCGGAGACTTGCCGCTCGGCGGGCCTCAAATTTGGTTCGTCGAAATGCGACATTTTTGTCCCACATGCTGGTCCCTGCCGCCCTGCGTCAACCAAGACCGGGACCAATGCACCGTGGACGTACCCCCGCTTGGCGGCGGTCATGTTGAAGTGCGACAGCCAACTGACGAATGCTGATCATCAACTGACGGCGACGTCGACGCGAGGGCTAACGTGAAGCCGTGGCGTTGTCGAGACCGCAGAGTCCGGGTACGGGGGCGTAACCATGCCGCAGGAGCAACGAGGCCAACCATCCGCGCAGGACACCGGCAGCTCCGTCGGGCAGGACGAGCTAGCCTCGCTGTTCAGCTCGTTCGCGCGGAACGCGCAGAAGCAGGACGACCCGCACAGCACCCTGGTGGAGATCGTGCGTGCCGCTGTCGAACTCGTTCCCGGCTGCGACTCCGGCTCCATCAGCGTGGTGCAAGGCCGCCGAAAAGTCACCTCCGAAGCCGCGTCCGGGGAGCTCTCTCGGATCGTCGACTCCTTACAGGAGGAGACGGGCCAGGGTCCGTGCCTGGACGCGGCATACGAGCAGGAAACAGTGCGGGTCTCCGATATGGCCAGCGAGCAGCGTTGGCCACGGTTCACCGCCAAGGCGCTGGCAGCCGGGGCGGCCGGCATGTTGTCGATGCAGCTGTACGTCGAAGGTGACAACCTCGGTGCGCTGAACTTGGTCTCCCGCCAGCCGTGGGCGTTCGACGACGAATCCGAACACACCGGCTTGCTCTTCGCCGCGCATGCAGCAATCGCCTACGCCGCCGCCCAGAAGCAGGCGAAGCTGACCCGCACCATCGAAACCCGACAGCTGATCGGGCAAGCCCAAGGCATCCTTATGGAACGTCACAAGATCACTGCCGACCGAGCGTTCAATGTGCTCGTCAAGGCCAGCCAACAGGAGAATCTCAAACTGCGCGAGGTCGCGGACCGACTCGTACGCAGCGGCGATCTCGACCAACGTCTGTAACGCTCGGAAGCGCTTGCGGCGACGACCGCGCGTCGATGGACACCCGACCAGGCCGACGGTCCTCTGATGGTGTGTTCGCTCAGGTACCGAAGATCGCGTACCGCCCGCGGCCCGCGGCCTTGGCCTGGTACATCGCGCTGTCCGCCCGTTGGACGACGCTGTCGATCTGCAGCTGCTCCGGAGCGCCGGGGTCGGAGAAGGCGATACCGATGGTCGCTCCGATGACCACCTGCGTGCTGCCGACGGAGATCGGCTCGGCGACGGCGTTCAGGATGCGGGCCGCGACCATCCGTGCGTCCGTCTCGGCAGCCCCGGCGAGCACTACCGCGAACTCGTCGCCGCCGAGCCGGCACAGCAGGTCGTTGGCTCGTGTCCTGCTGTCGCGGCGCACCGTGGATTCGATCCGGGCGGCGACTGCCTGCAGGACGGCGTCGCCGACGTCGTGCCCGTAGCGGTCGTTGACGGGCTTGAAGTGATCGAGGTCGATGAACAGCACCGCGTACACGCGCGGGCCGTCGCTGGTGACCTGTGTGAGGTGCTCGGCAAAGGTCGCCCGGTTGGGCAACCCGGTGAGGACATCGTGGTGGGCGCGGTGAGTGAGTTCGTCCTGCAGCCGCTTGCGGTCGCCGATCTCGTGGCAGGTGAGGAGCAGGCCGGTGACGGAGGGGTTCGCGCGGAGGTCGACGATGCCGATGTCGAACCAGCGCACCCCGCCTTCAACGGTGAGTAGCCGGACGTCGGCGAGAACGCGGTCGACCTCGCCGTCGTCCCACCCCTCGTGGAGGGCCTGCCCGACGCGATCACGGTCGTCGGGGGTCACGAGATCAAGGAAGGCACGTCGAGACCAGTCGTTGACCGCCTGCCCGAGCAGACCCTCGATGGCCGAACTGACGAACGTGGTACGCCCGCTGGAGTCGACGGCGACGACGAGGTCGTGTGCGTGGTGCAGCAGTGCGTGCAGGCGGGCGCGGCTGCGCCGCTCGGCCAATTCTCGGCGCTGGTTCAGCAGGGCCAGACCGAGCACGGTGACACAGACGAGCACGAACAGCAGCAGGTTGCGGGCGGCCTGCCCGGAGCGCAGGTCACCGAAGAAGACGCTCGTGGGCTGGCTCAGCACGATGAAGCGCGGGCTGGGGTCTCCGGCCAGGTGTGATGGGGTGATGAGCAGGGTGCGGCCGGCCCGTTCGATCCGCCGGACATCTCCGAGTCGGAGGCCCGCCAGGTCGTCCGGCTTGAGGATCGTGGTGCCGATCAGCTTCGGATCCCAGGCGACGTAGACGGTTCCGCTCGGGTCGACGTCGGCCAGGCCACCCTCGCCGAGTCCCAGTGAGCCGACGGCAACCATCAGCTTCGACACCTCGGCGTCCCGTTCGGACTGTCCGATGAGCAGCAGCGCCGTCGGCTCGCCGTTCTGCAGCACGGGCAGGGTGTACCAGGCGCGCGGGGTTGTCGTGGCGTCCAGAACGGGGGAGAGCGTCGACGTGCCGCGCCGTGCGTACTCCCAGGTCGGCGAGCTCAAGGGCAGGTTGACGGTCGACCCGGGCGGGTCGCTGGCCAGGACCGTGCCGTCGAGCCGGGTCAGGGCGACGATGGAGTTCGTGCCGGCGACCGGGGAGTGGCTGAAGCCGTCCAGAACGGCCGCGTTTGCGGTCGGGTCATTCAGGTTCCAGGGGGCTGCGGCGATGGCTGGCCGCAGCCGGCCAGGGTCGGTCACGATCGCGGAGTATTCGGCGACCCGGAGCGTGATGTCGGAGCGGTCCATAACCCGCTTTGCCTCGGCGTGCCGCTGGGCGCCCGCTTCCTGAACCGAGCCCAGCGTCGCGATGCCCACGACGAGGGCGCCCGCGACCAGCAGCGGGACCAGGTGCTGCACCCGTCGGCGCAGCGAGAACGAGCGCGCGGGAGTGGACAGCGACGAGCGCGGGAAAGCGCCTGACCGGCGGAGTTCGGCTGACGCCACCCGGGTCAGGTCGACATCGAGCCCGAGGGGGCCACGCGGCCCTTCCCCGCCGGTCCGAGGCGGAGGGATGCCGGCCCCCGTCCCCCGGTGCACCGCGTACCGGCCTCGGCCGGCCTCCTTGGCGAGGTACATCGCCTCGTCGGCATCCCGGATCAGTCGCTCCGACTCGTGAGGCGCCCGGACGCCTTGAGCCAGCGCGATGCCGATGCTCGCGTCGATGTGCACAAGGGAGGCCCCGACGGCGATGGGCGCCCGGATGGCCTGGACGAGTCGTTGGGCGATCTCAGAGGCCAACGTCTCGTCGGCTCCGGGAAGCAGGACGCCGAACTCGTCGCCGCTGAACCGGCAGGTCAGGTCGCCGGATCGGACAGCCGCGGTGAGGCGGCGCGCGACGGTGCGTAGCACCTGGTCGCCGGCGTCGTGCCCGAGCGTGTCGTTGACCGGCTTGAAGTGGTCGAGGTCCACGAACAACACGGCGACACCGCACCCGGATGGGCGATGTGCCGAGCGCTGAACCGCTTCGAGGTTCTCGCAGAACAACGCCCGGTTCGTCAGCCCGGTCAAGGCGTCGTGGGTGGCCTGGTAGCTCAGCTGATCCTGAAGATCTTTGCGCTCGCCGACATCATGGCAGGTCAGCAGGGTCCCCGAGAGGTGCTCCTCCCCGTTGAGTTCGCTGCTCTCGACGTCGAACCATCGGAGGCTGCCGTCCGATGCCCTCAACCGGAGGTTGAGCAGCCGCCCGCCGGCCCGATCGCCGAGCATCGCCAACAGGCGCTCCGCATCGTCGGGATCGACGATCTCGAGCAGCGGACGCCCGCTCCAGGTGGCCTGGTCGTAGCCGAGCAGGTCTTCGATGGCCGGGCTGACGAAGCTGGTCGTGGAGCCGGGGTCGACCACCAGCACGAGGTCGTGCGCGTGCTTGAGCAAGGCGTGCAGCCGGGCCCCCGAGCGCCGCGAGGTGCGCTCGCGGCGCCACCCCAACAGCATCAGACCCGCGAGGGCAACGGTGAGGACCGCGAGCACGAGGATGTCCCGCGTTCGCTGCGCGGCGCTGAGATCGGAGTACAGGTCTTTAGTGCGTTGCGAGAAGATCTGGAGGAAACCCGTGTTCGGGTCGGCGACAGCGATGGTGACCCGCCTGTCCCGTCCGGATCCCGTGAACCACGTCTGGGAGCCCTGGGCGCGCACGATCGACACGTCGCTCTCGGATAGCTGCTGCGTTCCGAGCAGCGCGGGATTCCAGCACGCGAAGACCACGCCGCGGGTGTCCGTCGAGGAGAAGCCGCCGTCCTTGGTCCCGAGTCCCCCCAGCCGCTGCTGGAACTGCCGGCCCGACTCGTCCCGCGGCACCGCGACCAGCACCGCCCACGGTCGTCCAGCGCCCACCGGGATGGCGTAGGCACGGAGTAGCTCGTTGTTCAAGCGGAAGGCCGAGGCCTCGGCGACCTGACCGGACAGCGCCCTTGGCCAGGCATCGCCGAGCAGGTCGACGCTGAGCGTGTTGCGCTCCGGACGGGTCGCGATCGGGCGTCCCTGCCGGTTGAACAGCGTGACGACGACGTTGGGATCGCCCGTCGGCGTGACCTGGAAGCCCTGGAGGAGCAGCTCGTCCAGCGCCGGGCTCGCTGCAGTGAACCCGGCCCGGTGCACGTCCGCGCGGAGCTTGTCGGACCCGTAGGCCTGAACCGTGTAGGCAGAGATCTGCTGGGTCAGACGCGTGCGCTCGTCGAGGCGGTGTTGCTCGGCGTCGCGCAGGTTGACGCCGCCGACAATCAACGAGATCGCAGCCAGAGCGACGACCGCGACCAGACCGACCAGCATCGGAAGGTTCCGGCGGAAGGTGCTGGACGACGTCGGCCGGCTGCTCACCGAGTAGCGCCGAAGGGTCACCTCGTGGGTTTCGGATCGTCCGGTGTCCTGCTGAACGTGCTCAGCCCGTAAGGCTGATTGCGTTAGGCCAGACGGCCGACGCGCTCCTATGGACGGTCGGCAGGAGCCGGGGCCGTCCACGGCTACATCGACGACGCGCCCGGCTCGGAAACGCAGCTAGCAGCTCAGATTGATCGGGCACCCTGTCGACGGAAGCGGTCCGTCGCAGCGCGTCGCCGTTCGTCGTTGCGATCAATGGGACCTTCCTCAGTCGCGCGGGGCCGTCCAGCAGCAGCGCACGCGCGCAGACTGCCGCGTTCCAGATCAAGGTGCCCGGTGTCGATGCCGAGACCTCTGGCGTGGAGAACGAGGATCGGCGGCAACGCTGGGCCCTGCGGTGACCCTGGTGCTGGCGCTGGCGGCCAGTCTCATGTGGGGAACATCGGACTTTTTCGGTGGCTCTGCGAGTCGACGGATCGGGACCGCGAACGTCCTCTTCTGGTCTCAGTTGTTCTCCCTGCCGTTCGCCGTCGGAGTCTTCATCGTCGGGCAGGGCTGGCACAGCAGTATGGTCGCGGTCGGTTGGGCCGTCGCCGCGGGAGCGGCCGGGATCATCGGCCTCGCGGCCCTATACAAAGCTCTTGCTCTGGGGCACATGAGCATCGTCGCTCCCGTCAGCGCTTGTGGTGCGGTCGGACCCGTGGTGGTCGGACTCGTTCGAGGGGAAACCGCCTCGGCTCCGCTCATGATCGGTATCGGTTGCGTTCTCGTCGGTCTCGTCGCGTGTGCAAGACCGCCGTCGGCCGATGAACCGGGCGAAACGCCGACGTGGCGCCCGGTCCTTCTGGCCATTGTTGCTGCGATTGCTTTCGGCGGCGTCCTGGTTTGCCTGGCGGACGCCGGCCGAGGTTCGGCTTCAATGTCCGTCCTCGTCATGCGCCTCACCTCGCTCACCCTTATCAGTGGAGCGGCCTTGATCAAGGGTGGGCTCGCGTCGCCCCAACGCTCGGTCAACCCGTCCCTCGTCGCCATCGGAATATTCGATTTCGCAGCTAACGGGTGTTATGCGATCGCCGGTCGCGCGGGCGCACTTCCCATCATCGGCGTCTTGGGCTCGTTGTATCCGGCCGTCACGATTCTGCTCGCTCGGCGGATCGACGGCGAGCGTCTGGGCGGCACGCGAGGGTTCGGCGTCATCGTCACCCTCACCGGAGTGGCCTTCATCGGTGCGACGCAGGTCACCACCTGAAGGTGCGCTGTCTATGCACGCCCGCTCGTCACCCTTCGAGGACTCCAGAAGTGCCACCTGGCTGCCGAGAAAGTCTGGAGGCTGGCGCAGCAGTCGACAGGGACGCCACGGAGGAGATCGGAGAGCTGATGCTCGCACCTGGCGTTGCCTCCGACCGCCCTGGCAGGCAGATCTCTGGAGTTCTGCGGGACTGGCCGCTGCTGTTTCCTCTTCTTTTCATTATCTCGACAATACCGGGCGTCAGAAGGCATTCGGGGTTCACGCTCCCCCTTGATGGCGTGCTGAACAACGTCGCTTACGCGGTCGCTCCGCTCGTTTGTTATCGGCGTTGGCGGCGCGCTCGGACCTTTCGGGCGAGCTGGTTGATGCTTTCGATTGGGCTAGCGTTCTACGGCGCCGGGAACGTGTATTGGACGATATTCATCCGGCCGATGGCGGTTCAGCCGTTCCCCTCGCTGGCTGATGGCTTCTTCCTCGCTTTCTATCCTTGTGCTTTCGCCGCGCTGGTCCTGCTCGTGCGGGCTCGGACGGAGCACATGCCGGTGAGCCTCTGGCTGGACGGCCTGGTCGGCGGCCTTGCAGCGGCCGCCATCGCGGGTGCGGCAGTGATCGGGCCCATCGTCGGCTCGTCCGGTGGCAGTTGGGCGGCGATCGCCACGACAACCGCCTATCCACTGCTCGACTTGCTTCTGCTGCTGGTCGTGGCGATCACGTTGGCGGCCTACCACTGGCGGCCACCGGCCGGCTTGTGGCTGTTGTTCGTAGGCCTCGTTCTTTTCGTCGTAGCGGATGTCGCATACCTCGTCCAGACGGCCCACAACACCTATGTATCTGGCAAGCTCGCCGATGGCACATGGGTCCTTGCGACGGTGTTCATGGCTATGGCACCCGCCGGGAAGCAGAAGGTATCGGAAGCCCGCCTGCCGTCTTGGGCACTTCTGGGCGTCCCCGTGGGTTCAGCCCTCGTAGCGATGTCCCTGCTGGCGATCGACCACCAACGTCGTATGCATCCGATCGTGATCGGCCTCGCGATGGCCGCGATGGTCGCAGCCCTGATCCGGCTGATCGTGACGTTCCGTGAGGTCAATTCGCTGTCCAATAGCCACCGGCTTGCCCTGACGGATGAATTGACCGGCCTGGCCAACAGACGCGCTCTCTATGAGGAATCGGGCGTGAAGACGCCGGGCGACGGAGTGGCCAGCACTACCGGTCTGCTTCTTCTGGATCTGGACCGGTTCAAGGAAATTAACGACAGCCTCGGCCACCACGCGGGTGACGAAATGCTCCGCGAAGTGGCGCGCCGCTTGACGGTCGACGGGCCGGACAAAGCTCGTCTAGTCGGTCGGCTCGGTGGCGATGAGTTCGCCGTGCTCCTGCGGGGAACGTCCGAGCGAGACGCGGTGGCTCTGGCGATAGAGATACGCCGGCGGATCGCCGAACCGTTCGTGCTCGACGGCGTGACGTTACGAGCTGAAGCGAGCGTGGGAATCGCCCTGGTCGACGGCGGAGTCGGCGACATGGAAACGCTGCTGCGACGCGCGGACGCGGCAATGTACGAGGCCAAGGGGAGACGCCTCGGGCAATCGGTATGCACCGGCGCCTTCGACCCGGTCGGCGGGGTAGCCCGGCTTCGGTCGCTCGAGAGCATCCGCTCGGCGATCGCCGAGCGTCAACTGGTCCTGCACTTTCAGCCCAAGGTCGATGCCCAGACACATGTAGTCGTCGGCGTCGAGGCACTCGTGCGATGGGCACACCCGGAAGGCGGACTTGTCTATCCCGAACAATTCCTGCCGCTGGTCGAGAAATCAGGGCTGATGGCCGGACTAACCACCTGCGTGCTGGAACAGGCAATGGACCAGGTGGTCGAGTGGCGAGCATCCGGACGCCATTTGTCCGTGGCAGTCAACCTCTCCGCCTCCTCACTCGTGGACGTCCACCTACCCAAGCGGGTTCGTCACATATTGGAAGAGCGCGGACTGGACGCATCCTGTCTCGAGATCGAGATCACCGAGGACTTCCTCATGGCCGATCGGCAGCGCGCCCGGGAGATCCTCACCGAATTGCGGGCACTCGGCATCCGCGTCGCTGTCGACGACTTCGGCACCGGCTACTCGTCGTTGTCCTACTTAAAAGAGCTTCCGATCGACGAGCTCAAACTTGACAAGTCGTTCGTGCTGGAGATGGGTACAGACGCGAGGGCGGCTGCGATCGTGAGATCAACGATCGGTCTCGCCCATTCGCTAGGACTCCGCCTCGTCGCCGAGGGCGTGGAAACGCCCGAAGCAGCACTCGAACTCGCCTCTGCCGGCTGCGACGTGGCGCAGGGCTTCTTCTTCGCGCAGGGCTTGCCGGCGGGCGAACTCGAGGCCTGGCTCGACGCCCGGCAAGGGGTGATCGCGCCGACAACTGCCGGAGATGCGGCGCGGGGCAGCGGGGCGCTTCCCCGGCCCCGGTCCGCGGCGTCCGGCAGTTCGGTTCCCCGTCCTGCCGACCCGGGTTACGGGGACCGATGCTAACCGGGCTCCGGGGCCTTCCGGGGGTCGGCTTCCGCGCGCGAGTCGTGCATGGAGGGCGCGCCGTGGCGGCGCTCTCCGACGATGTCGAGCGACTTGCACGACGGGTGGGAGCGGGTGTCGCCGGCTCACCAGCCTGGACCTTCCCCAGTGTCACCAGCGCATCTGACACGTTGTGGGCCGTTACGGTTCGTTCGACCATGGGCGCGCTGGTTGCGGTTGCGGTATTGATGGACGTGACCCGCGGCGGGGAGCGGGTAGCGACCCTCGCTGGGTCGGATGGCGGCTACCGCAGTGCTCTGCTGGCCACCGACGGCCCGGCTGAACTCCTGCTGTGCGATGCGCTTGCGTCTGAGTTCGTGCATAAGGGCGCCGCAGTGAACCTCGGTCCCGTCACCCACGCCGGGGGGGTTCTGCACGATCTCAGCGAGCGGCTGCCGAACTGCGAGCTCATCGCAGCCGAGCCGATTCCTCACCTTCGTCGCGGGATGAGCGCGGACCTCGACAGCTATCTGTCGAGCAACATGCGCAGAAATCTGCGTAAGGCCAGGAACCGGCTGGCGAGCGACGGCATCGTTCCTAGCGTCGAGTTCATAAGCGACAGCCCTCGCATGGTCCACCTGCTTCCGGTCATGGAGGTGGCGTATCGGAACCGGGACCACGAGGCGGGCCGAGTCGGCCTGCTGGACTCGGCCGCCGGAAGGAGCGCCTGGCGACAGCGGGTGCTGGCGCTTCTGGACGCCGGGTACGGCGAGGTTGCCGCCTTATTCCTGGACCACGTATTCGCGGCCTACGTGCTCGGGGTCCGGGACGGCACCTGGTACGGAATCCGGGAGGGTCGCTTTGCCACCTCGCTCGCTCGCTACGCTCCCGGCCGGCTGTTGGAGGCAGCGGTCGTGCAGCGCGTTCTCGGTGATCCGCTGCTGGACGGGGTCGATTGGATGAGCGGGGTCGCGCCGGACTCGCTGTTGGCGACCAACGGTGCGAGCTCCACCATGCGTCTCGTCTCGAGGCGACTCGTCAACCCACTCGGGCGCGAACATCCTCCACGTCAACGATGGAGCGACGAAGTGCAAGCCCATCTGGGGTCAAAGTGACCTCTCATGGGCGCCCGGCAGTGGCGGGCCGGGAACCGTCCCTGCAATTCGCCTCCTGACAATTCCCCGCCGCCGCGACGACACTGTCCAACCAAATCCTTTTCCACTGGGGCCACTGTCGGCGGGCTGATCGGCCCGGTGGCCTTGGCGCTGCGCTGCGGAATCGGTTGGAACAGGTGGGCGCGGTCCACCGCTCGCAACGCAGAGAAGTGCGACTAAGGGTCGATGGCCGGACTGCCGATGTTGCGCCAAGGCCGTGGAACTGCAGACGGTGACACCTGGCCGGTTGTGGGCTGAGGAGGCGAGGCACGGGTGGATGTGCGGCTGCACCCGCAGGAGGCTGACCGGCTCGCGTCGTTGGCGTCCTACCGGGTACTCGACTCCGAACCGGACGACACCTTCGACGCGTTGACCCGGCTGGCGGCCCTGATCTGCGAGGCGCCGATCTCGCGGATCAGCCTGGTCGCTGCCGACCGGCAGTGGTTCCTGAGCCGGTACGGCTTCGACGCCATGGAGACTTCACGCAGCGACTCCGTTGCGTCCGACGCGGTCGCCACCGGTAACTCGTTGGTCGACGGTGACCTGGCCAGCACCCCCCGCTATGCCGACCTGGCCTCAAGCAGCGGACTGGCCGCCTACGCCGGTGTGCCGCTGATCGGACGGGACGGGTTGCCGCTGGGAGCGTTGTGCGTTCTTGACATCATTCCCAGGACCTTCACCCCCGACCAGCTATCCGCCCTGGCCGACCTGGCCGCCCAGACGGTCACGGCACTGGAGCTGCGGCGCTGCGACGCGACCAGCGGGCTCGACTCGAACGCACTGGTGCCCGAGGCGCGGCTCCCGGTCACGCTGCGCGCCGCCCTGGACGACGGCGAGTTCGTCCCGCACTTCCAGCCGATCATCGACATGCGCGATGGCAGCGTGCGCGGGCTGGAGGCATTGGTGCGCTGGGCGCACCCCACCCGGGGGCTGCTCAGCCCGGCCACGTTTCTGCCTGGACTGGAAACCGGCACCC
>DATITC010000005.1:0-10550 GCA_035468175.1 Frankiaceae bacterium
GGCCCCAGAAGTGCCCCCAGAAGTGCCGGAGTCCTGCTCTACCGACGATCTACGGGCGACCTCGAGGTACTGCTGGGCCATCCGGGCGGGCCGTTCTACACGAAGAAGGACAACGGGGTGTGGACGATCCCGAAGGGTGAGCTCGAGCCCGGTGAGGACGAGTTCGCAGCAGCGGTCCGGGAGTTCACCGAGGAGATGGGCAGCGCTCCGCCGGAGGTGACGCCGCTGCCGCTCGGCGAAGCCAAGCAGAGCGGCCGCAAGGTCAACGTCGTCTGGGCGCTGGCGGGTGACTTCGACGTCTCTAGTCTGCGCAGCAACACGTTCCCGATGGAGTGGCCGCCGCGGAGTGGTCGCCTGCAGCAGTTCGAGGAGATCGACCGGGTCGCCTGGTTCGATCTCGACGTGGCGCGGCGCAAGCTGCGACCCGCCCAGCTGCCGTTCCTCGACCGGCTGGTGTCGGCGCTCGGCGGCTAAGCGGGCGCGGCCGACCCGCGGTGCACCCCCACCATGACCACCGCCACCACCGGCAGCGTCATCAGCACGATGGCGGCCGCCACATCCAACCCGGCGGCGGTGAGTGCGACGATCACCAGCGTGGCGGCGAGCTGCGAGACCGCGACCACGAAGGTGAGGTCGAACAGCAGCTCGAGCGGCGTCGAGACCCGATGCTGTTCATCATCGATCCGCCGGGGACCATGCGCCGGAGCGTGGTCGCGCCGAGGGCCATGTCCGAACTCTTGGTCGAAGTGCCTACCGTTCCGGCTTCACCCGGCCGTCAGCGTTCGTCAGCGTCGCCGCAGCCGCGGATCTGACAGCGCCGGCGGCGTGTAGCCCGCGTCGGCCAGGCTGAACGTGTTCCCGGGCGGGATGATCTCGTCGATGCGGTCCAGCACGTCGGGGCTGAGGGTGACGTCGACCGCACCGATCTGGGACTCCAGCTGGTCCATCGTCCGCGGGCCGATGATCGGCGCGGTGACACCCGGGTGCTGCAGCACGAAGGCCAACGCCAGCTCGATCAGGCTGATCCCGGTCTCCTCGGCCAGCACCGCCAGCGCATCCGCGGCCTCGAGCTTTCGCTGGTTCGCCTCCAGGCCGAGGTCGTACCGGCCCGGGATGCGTTCCGCCCGACTGGAGGTCGGCGCGTCCTGCCCCTTGCGGTACTTGCCGGTCAGCCAGCCGCCGGCGAGCGGGCTCCACGGGATGACCGCCATGCCGTACTTCTGGGCCGTCGGCAGCACCTCCGCCTCGATGCCGCGGACGAGCAGCGAGTACGGCGGCTGCTCGGAGACGAAGCGTTCCCGGCCACGTGACTCGGCGACCCACTGCGCCTCGACGATCTTCGAGGCGGGGAAGGTCGAACTGCCGAAGTAGCGGATCTTGCCGGCCCGCACCAGATCGGTGAGCGCGCCCAGCGTCTCATCGATGTCGGTCGCCGGGTCCGGGCGGTGGACCTGGTACAGGTCGATCCAGTCGGTCTGCAGCCGGCGAAGGCTGTCCTCGACCTCCCGGACGAGCCAGCGCCGCGAGTTGCCTCGCGCGTTCGGGTCCTTGCTCATCGGCATGTGCGCCTTGGTGGCCAGAACGACGTCGTCCCGCCGGCCGGCCAGCGCCTTTCCGACGATCTCCTCCGACTCGCCGGCGGAGTAGACGTCGGCGGTGTCGATGAAGTTGATCCCGCCGTCGAGCGCCCGGCTGATGATGCGAACCGAGTCGTCGTGGTCCGGGTTGCCCCAGGCTCCGAACATCATCGCGCCGAGGCACAGTTCGCTGACCTGGACACCGGTGCGTCCGAGGGTGCGGTACTCCATGGTGGTTCCTTCGGCGTGCGGGCTGGGGTCAGCGGGTGCAGTCGAGCAGGACCTTGCCCGACAGCCCGCGGGAGGTGATGAGGTCGAAGGCGTCGCCGACCTGCTCGAGCGGGAGGACGCGGTCGATCCGGATCGACATGCGGCCCTCGGCCACGATCCGGAGGGTCTGCTCCAGCCCTTCGCGGCGCTCCTCGTCGGTGAGACCGAGGCCGCCGTAGCCGAGGAGGCGCTTGCTGCTGCGGTACACCTGCTGAAGGTTGAAGGACACGTCCGCTCCGGCGCTGGTGCCGTAGACGACGACGCGGCCTCGAGGCGTCACTGCTTCAAGAGCGGCCGCGGTGAAGCCTCCGCCGAGGGGGTCGATGATCACCGTAGGCCGCAGGGCGCGCGCGGCGTCCACCAGCCCGTCTGCGTCGGACACGATCACGTCGGAGGCACCGCTCTGCCGGATGGCGTGGGCCTTGTGGGCGCTTCCGGTCTGCCCGACGACCGTCGCGCCCGTCGACGCGGCAAAGCTGATGATCGGACCGCCGACCCCGCCGCTGGCGCCGAGCACCAACACGCGGTCCTCCGGGCCGACCTGCCCGACCTGCCCGACGACGTGAAATGCGGTCAGCCCGGCGACGCCCAGCGCGGCGACCTGCTGCGGATCGATGTCAACAGGCAACGGGATCACTGCCATCTCCGGCACCACCGCAGCCTCGGCCCAGACGCCGTTGCGCCGGGATCCGAGCCCGCCGCCGGCGACCAGCACCGGCCGCCCGCGGACGGTGCCCGCGCCTTCACCGCCCAGCACTCGGGGGAGCGGCGCATCCGGCGCGACCTTGCCCTGCGCCGCGTAGGCGTCGACGGGGTTGACGCCCGCGTAGGTCATGTCGACGAGGACCTCGCCCTCGCCCGGCTCGCCGATGTCGACCGAATCGACGGCGGGGAGCTTCGAGTGATCCGAGAGTTGCACGGCGCGCACGGTCCTGGCCATGGGGTCTCGCTTCCCCCGCGACTCGTCGGGAACCTCGCCGCCGTCGGCAAAGTGCGACGCGCGTGGGTCCTGCGCCGGTCAGGGGTCCTCGCTGGGCTGAGGTCGACAGTCTGCTTCGGACCGTCCTCCCGGTCGTTATGCTCCTGCTCGGGCCGGGCTTGATCCGTAGCAGCGGCGCCGGCGACGGATGGGGCGGGAGGCCTGGTGGCGCGAGAGGTTCAGCGCGGCCAGAAGGTCCGGCTGACCGACCTCACCGCCGGTACCGATCTCTACGTCGGCGTGGCCCTGGACGCCCCGGGCCTGAGCTTCGACATCACGCTGTTCGGGCTCGATGCTCAGGAGAAGATGGCCGGCGACGACTGGTTCATCTTCTTCAACAACGCCGCCTCCCCCGACGGCTCCGTGCAGCTGCTCGGTGCGCAGGCAGGGGACCACGAATCCTTTCGGACCACGCTCGACAAGGTCCCCGCGCACATCGATCGCCTCGCCTTCGTCGGGACGGTCGACGGCGCCGGCACCATGGCTCAGCTCAGCTCCGGTCACCTGCGGATCGTCGCAGGTGGGGAGGAGGTCGCGCGCTACTCGCTGTCGGGCAGCGACTTCACCGCCGAGAACACCGTGATGCTGGGCGAGTTCTACCGCCGAGACGGTTGGCGGTTCACCGCGATCGGTCAGGGCTTCGCCGGTGGGCTCGCTGACGTCGTGCGCCACTACGGCGGCGAGGTCGACGACGAACCGGAACCGGCGCCGGCCGCATCCGCCGGTGCCGCCCCGGGCTTCGCGCCGCCGGCCGCCGCGCCGCCTGGTTTCGCCCCACCCGCGGCACCACCCAGCCCGCCGCCGCCGCCGCCGACTTTCGGACCACCGGCCGGACCACCGGCCGGACCGCCTGCGGTCCCCGGCCAGCAGAGCTTCTCTCCGCCGGTCGGCCCTCCGACGCCGGCACCGGCAGGCCCGCCGACGCCACAGGCGCCGGCCCCAGGCCTCGTTCCGCTCGACGAGTTCAAGGAGCGATCGGCCGGCGGGCAGCGCTGGTTCAACCAGAACTCGAAGCTGGTCAAGGTCACGCTCGAGGGCGGCGAGGTGCTCGCCAAGCGCGGCGCCATGGTCGCCTACCAGGGCGAGATCGACTTCGACTACGAGGGCGGCGGACTCAGCCGCCGGGTCCGCGGTCGGCTCACCGGCCAGGGCATGAAGCTCATGCGATGTTCCGGTCGCGGTGAGGTCTTCCTTGCCGACGCCGCTGCCGACCTGCACATCATCCAGCTGCAGGGCGACGGGCTCACCGTCTCCGCCAAGCAGGTCCTTGCCTTCGACGCCGAACTCCAGTTCGACGAGCAACGCCTGGAGGGCGTGGGGATCCAAGGCGGGGCGATGTACGTGCTCGCCTTCTCCGGTACCGGCAGCGTGGTTCTCATGACGCAGGGGACCCCGGTTGTGCTGAACTGTGACGCCCCGACCTACGCCGACACGAACGCGGTCGTTGCCTGGACCACCGGCATGCGGGTCACGGTGGCGAGCGCGGTCCGGTTGCAGCAGATGCACTGGGCCACCGGTCCGACCGGTGAGACCTACACCCTGCAGATGCTTGGCATGTCCGGGCAGTTCGTCATCGTCCAGCCCTACGAGGTCTAGCCATGAGTGGGGTGTAGTCGTGCGCGGAGATCTGCTCCAGAAGTTCGCCGAGGTCGAAGTGCCGCAGCGGATGAGCAAGCAGGGCCCGAAGATCGTGCGCGTCGCGATGCAGCCCGGCCAGGATCTGCTCGCCAAGCGCGGCGCGATGATCGCCTACGAGGGTCTGATCGACTTCAAGGGCGAGATCCCGAAGCTCCGGCAGCTGGCCAAGTCCTGGGCGACGGGTGAGGGTGTCCAGCTGATGAACTGTCAGGGCCAGGGCGATCTGTTCCTCGCCGACGCCGGACGGGACGTGGTGGTCCTGCAGCTGCAGGGCCAGGGCCTCTCGGTCTCGGGCGGCAATCTGCTCGCTTTCGACCAGACGCTCGAGTGGAACATCGAGCGGGTCAAAGGCTTCGCCAAGCTCGCCGGGCAGGGCCTGTTCAACGTCGCGATCCGCGGTACCGGATGGGTCGCTTTGGCCACCCACGGCACGCCCGTGGTACTCGACGCGGGGGAGGCGCCCACGTTCGTCGATACCAACGCCCTGGTCGCCTGGTCCACCGAGTTGAAGGTCAGGCCGCATCGGACGGCGAAGCTCGGCGGCCTGATCGGCCGGGGGAGCGGCGAGGCGTTCCAGATGGCGTTCACCGGCGCCGGTTTCGTCGTCGTGCAGCCCAGCGAGGTCGAGGCCTGATGAGCGAGAGCGGGGTCTAGCGACATGCAGGGCGACATCTTCGGCAACCCCGAGGTCCCGGGCGACCGGCCGTTCGTCAACCAGAACTCGAAGATGTTGAAGGCCACCGTGGGCGACTACGCCGAGGTGCTGGCCAAGCAGGGCTCGATGGTCGCCTACCAGGGACAGATCGACTTCGACTACGAGCTGCAGTCGCTGGGCCAGGCGCAGCGGCTGATCCTCACCGGCGAGCGGCTGGCGCTCATGCGCTGCTCCGGGCAGGGCGAGCTGTTCCTGGCCGACCTCGCCCGCGACATCCACGTACTCGAGCTCGAGGGCGACGGCATCTGCGTCGACGGCTCCAACCTGCTCGCCATGGACTCCGGGCTGCACTGGGACGTGGTCCGGGTCGCGGGAGCGGTCGGCGTGCCGGGCGCGGGCAAGGCGCAGATCAACATCAACGGACACGGACCCGTCGCGATCCTTACGTCCGGCCACCCGCTGGTGCTGAAGGTGACGCCCGGCGGATACACGTTCTGCGACGCGGACGCGGTGATCGCCTGGAGCACCGCACTGCGGGTCAGCACCCAAGCGGCGGTGACCGCCTCCAACGCGATGAGCCTGCGCGCCGACTCGGGGGAGGGCTGGCAGATGCAGTTCCAGGGTGACGGATGGGTGGTCGTGCAGCCCGCCGAGCTCGCGCCGCCGACCCAGCTGGCGAGCGGCTGGCAGAGCCAGGACCCCCGCAACCTCCGCGGCGGCGGTTTCCAGTACTGACGGGAGTCAGGTGGCGGCGTAGCGCGCCGCCAACTGCGCTCGGCTGCCGGCGCGGAGCCGGCTCTCGACCTCGGCCAGGTCGTCGATGGCAGTCAGGTCGTCCAGCCCGGGGATGCACAGCACCTCGCCGCGTTCCACCCCGAGCAGGGACGCGGTGACCACATCCGACGACGGCATGGCGTGTGGATCCGCTGGCTTTCCGGACGCCCGCCGCGTCCGCGACCGGATCCGCGGTGCGGGTGAGGTGGAACTCGGTGTCGGTGAAGCCGGGGCAGACCACCTGGACCTGCACCCCGCTGCCCGCGACCTCGGCGGCGAGCGTGCGGCTGAAGGTGACGAGGTAGCTCTTGGTTCCCGCGTAGGTCGCGCGTTCGGGCAGGGGATCGGGAGGCAAGGCTCCGGCGAAGGCGAGCAGCGACGCGACGTTGATCACAGCGCCGGCACCGCGGCGGAGCATGCCGGGCAGTGCCGCCCGGGCCAGCAGCGTCGGCGCGACCACGTTCAGCTGCAGCACCGCGTTCAGTACTTCGGGCTCCGCTTCGTCCAGCCGCGCGTAGCCGGAGATGCCGGCGTTGTTCACCAGCATCGCGATGTCGTCGGCCGCGGCGCGGGACACCACGCGTGACAGGTCGTCCGCCCGCGCGAGGTCCGCGACCAGGGGCTCGACCGCGACGTCGTGCGACGAGCGCAGCTCGTCGCGTAACCGCTCGAGCCGGTCGGCGCGTCGGGCGACGAGCACGAGGTCGTACCCGTCCCCGACCAGCCGGCGCGCGAAGTCGGCACCGATCCCGGCCGAGGCGCCGGTGACGATTGCCGTGCCCAGGGTCCCCATTTCAGTGACCCCGTGCCCGCCACTCGTCGAGATGGGGTGCCTCGACGTCGACCCGGGTGTCGTCCCCGTGCCCGGGGTGAACCTGGGTCTCGCCCGGCAGGGTGAGCAGCCGCTGCTCGATCGAGCCGAGGATGGTGGGGAAGTCGCTGTAGCTGCGACCGGTCGCCCCCGGGCCTCCCGCGAACAGCGTGTCGCCGGAGAAGACCGCCGCGAGCTCCGGCGCGTAGAAGCAGACGGCTCCCGGCGAGTGACCCGGCGTGGCGAGGACCTCGAGGGTCGTACCGGCCACCTCCAGCCGCATGCCGTCGGTCAGCGCTCCGTCCGGCTCCTCATTCGGGTGCGCCATCCGCCACAGCTCCATGTCAGCCGGGTGCAGCAGCACCGGCGCCCCGAGCCGACGGCCGAGCTCCGGCGCCACATTGACGTGGTCGTCGTGGGCGTGCGTGCAGGCGATCGCCACGACGCGTCGGCCACCGACCGCCGCCTCGATGGCGTCGGCGTCATGAGGAGCGTCGATCACGATCACCTCGTCGGCGTCGCCCACGATCCATACGTTGTTGTCGACGTCCCAGGACCCGCCGTCGAGATGGAACTGCCCGGACGTCACCAGTTGCTCGATACGCACCGACTCAGCACATCACGGACTCGGTACAGCACGGACTCGGCACAGCACAGCGCGTTCCGGCGGGTACGAATGGCCGATGGGGATCCTTCTCGGGTTGCTGGCCGCCGTCACCTACGGGGCCGCGGACTTCTTCGCCGGCGTCGGCAGCCGACGTCTCGCGCCCGGGCCGATCACCGTGCTGGTGCAGACGGCGGCGGTGGCGACAGCCGGGGTGAACGTGCTGCTGGTTCCCGGGGTGGCGCCGACCGGTCACGTGCTGGTCTGGGGTGTCGTGGGCGGTGTCGGGAGTGCGCTGGGCACGCTTGCGCTCTACCGCGGGATGGCTCTCGGGGCGATGAGTCCGGTCGCGACCTGCTCAGCGGTATTGGCGGCGATCGTGCCCGCGGCCGTCGGGGTGGCGACCGGGGACCGGTTGTCGTTCCTCGTGGCGCTCGGCATCGGCATCGCTGTGCCGGCCATCGCCCTCGTGTCCTGGCAGGGCGGTGCCGCGGCGACGACCGGGCTGGGGTCCGGCGTGGTCTACGGCGCCGTGGCGGGCCTGGGGTTCGGCCTGCTGTTCGTCGCGTTGGACCAAGCCGGCACCGGTTCCGGCGCCTGGCCGCTGCTGCCGTCGGCGGCGACGGCGCTGCTGCTCGTGCTCCCCTTCGCGCGCGGGGCCGGCCGGCCGAATGCGTCCTGGCGCATCCCGGCCCTGCTGGGCCTGGGGGCAGGGCTCCTCGGCGGTGTCTCGAACCTGCTCTTCCTGCGCGCCACCGGGGTCGGCCAGCTCGCCGTCGTGGCGGTCCTGACCTCGCTCTACCCGGTGGCGACGGTAGTGCTCGCCCGGGTGGTGCTGCACGAACGTTGGACCAGGGTCCAGGCGGCTGGTCTCGCCATCTCGGCCGGTGCCGTCGTCCTCGTCACTCTGGGCTGAGGCGGCACCGGCCCGCCTGTCAGCCGGTGGGAGCCTGAAGGCCCTGGCCGGACCCGCCGCTGCCGGTACCGCTTCCGGTGCCGGTTCTCGAGCTGGGCTTCGGCGCGGCGCTCGTCGGGGCAGCGCTGGCCGAGGGGCGCGGGGTCGCCGAAGCGGGGGTCTGACTCTTGGTCGAGCCTCGGCTGGACGACGTGACGCTCGGCCCCGCGCTCGGCGTGGTGGTGCCGGCGTCGGAACCACTGCCGCTCTGGGTGGCCTTCGGCTTCGGCTTCGGGGTCGGAGCCGACTTCTGGGTCAGTGAGCCGATCGTGGTGGACGACGACGAGTTGTGCCCGGTCAACGAGGAGATCGGCTTCTGCGTGATCGCCTCGAAGGCGGTGATGGCGCCGATCGCGATCGCGAACACGAGGACGACGGCGCCGACGAGAGCAGGCCACTTCAGGCCGCGGCGCGAGCCGACTGTCAACCAGCCCTTATGCCAGCGGTTCGACTGCGGCCCGACGGGCCGCCCCTCGACCTTGCGGGCCTGCGCGGTCGTGTCGGCACCGTCGGTCAGGTCGATCGTGCGTCCTGCGCCGTTGCTCCGGGTCGGGCGACGGCCGGGGATCGTGCTGTCACCGGCGCGGGCGGTCAGCAACTGTTCGCGAGCGCGGCGGAGCTGATTGGACGTGCGCTTCATCGACGAGCTGTAGATCGCGCTACCTGTCGTCGACAGGACCGCGACCAATCCGGCGCCGACGATGGTGCCGGCGACGCCGAACAGCGACGCGACCACGGCCGCGGAGACCGAGGCGAGGGCGCTGGCGGCGACTTGGACGGCACTGAGCTGCACTCGGTCGGGCCGGTGGGGAGGCTGCTCGGTGGTACTGAGGTCTCGGGTGTCGGAAGTCATGGGCTCCGGGGTCTACTACGGATAGGGGATCTACTACGGATAGCGGGTGCTTGCTGGGTGCTTGCTCAAGACTAACGGCGGCATGGCGACACGTTCAATGCCGACACGGTCCTCACAGCCGATCGGGACGTGAGGCTCCGCACGATCGATCTCCCCGCCGGGGGTGATCGGTACACCGAGCGTCGCTCAGGTGTGACCTGACCAGGCCCGGGGAGGGGACCCCCCGCGTGGATCAGCAGATCGTCCGGATCAGGTACCGCTGTGGAGAGCTATCCCGGCACCGGTGTGACGAGCAACTCGGTGCTGCCGGGACCGACCCGCTCCGAGGGTGTGTCCGCTACACCAGCCGCTACACCGGAGTCGCTCCACCGGCACCGTTGTCTCCGGCCCCGGCGGTGTCTTTCCGGGGGTCTACATCTGATCGGCTGTCGTGACGACACCTGAACTGATGTCGATGCCGACAGAACATCACCGACCCTTCCAACACCGGATGCGGTGCCGGGAAGCCAGCCTGACCTCTCCCGACCGTTGGCCTCCCGGGCCGGTCAGCGCCCGCCGGAGGGTGCTCAGTCAAGCCGGCGCGCGATAGCGGAGGAACGCGGGAAAGGCCAGCGCGGCCACCACCATCCCGACGATCACGAGAAGCCCGCCGCCCACGACGGTCGCGCGTGTGCCCACCGCCGCACCGAACGTCCCGTGCACGAAGTCCGCGAGCCTCGGCCCGCCGGCCACGACGACGGTGAACACGCCCTGCATCCGCCCGCGCATCTCATCGGTGGCGGCAGCCTGCAGGATCGAACTGCGGAAGACCATGCTCGCGAGGTCCGCGGCGCCGGCCAACGCGAGGAACAACGCCGCCACCCAGAGCGACCGGGTGAGGCCGAAGGCGGCGATGGCCGCTCCCCACAACCCGACCGAGACGGCGACGGCGACTCCGTGCCGACGGACTCGCGTGAAGGTGCCGGACAGCAGCCCGCCGAGCAGGCTGCCGGCCGGGATCGCGGCGAACAGCACCCCGAGCGCGAGGCCGGAGCCCGCGCCGCCGAACGTCCGACTCGCCATCTCCGGAAACAGAGCCCGCGGCATCCCGAAGACCATCGCGATGATGTCGGCGAGAAATGAGACCAGCAGGACGCTGTGCATCGATAGGTAGCGGAAGCCGGCAGCCACCTCGCGGACGCCCGCGCGTCGTCGCACACCCTCCTGCGGAGGGATCGGTGGGAGCCGGAGCACCGCGATCACCGCGGCCACCAGCGCGAGCGAGTCGACGAGGTACAGCGTGGAGATCCCGAACACGGGGATGAGCGCTCCGGCGAGCAGCGGCCCCGCGATCTGCCCGAGGTTCATCACCGTGGCGTTCAGCGCGTTCGCCGCCGGGAGCATCCACAGCGGCACGAGCCGGGCCACCGACGCGCTGCGCGCCGGGCTGTTCAT
>DATITC010000006.1:0-3364 GCA_035468175.1 Frankiaceae bacterium
CAGCTCGGCGATGCCGACGCCGTATTCCACGACGATGTCGAGGTCGATCGCGGTCTGCCGCTCGCCGACCTCGACGCTGACACCCTGGGAGATGTTCGGGCCGCCGGAGCCGGGGATCCGTTCCCGTAACGCGCCGAAGGCCCGGCTGCTGCCACCGCCGAGGTTGTACACACCGCTGGTCGCCCGGGTCGCGATCCCGGCGATCTTGCGAACCACACCGTCGGAGATCGAGGTGTTGCCCTGCTTGGTGGTCAACGAACTGCCGCCGTCCTCGCGGGACGCGGGACGGCGATCCGGGCTGCCGGCAGACCCAGCGGACGAACCCGCCGACGAACTGGACGTGGAAGCGGGAGTACTCATAGCGGTCCTTGTCTGTGCGGTGGTTCAGGAGACCGTCGTCTGCTCAGCGCTCCGGGTCAGCAGGAGCAGCCACGTGGGATGACGGGCTCCGCCGCCGGCGGACATGCTAGCGCGGAGCGCAGGGTCGAGCCGGCCCGCCGCAGGCTGGCTTCGTGCACGGCGACGACGGGGGCTGCTTCGGACTCGGCGGGGAGCTCGGTGGTGTTCATCGACACCAGCCTGCCCAGCTACGACAGAGCTGGACTGCTCCGCGTTAACTCGGGGGTCGGCGAATGCCTCGGATGGCCGAGGGTGCGGGTTGCGATGATGTCCTCGGGTCCCAGCGGATGTCAGCAGAGCACGATCACCTCAGATCGGGGGCGCGAAGCGGGGTGAGCGCTGGGGCCCTGCCTGACGAGCTGGGCTGCGTCTCTGAACGGGTGCTGGCGGCGACGCACTTGAGTCGGCCGTGGGATGTCGGGGCCGAGCTGGTCCGGCCGGGGGAGAACGAGTCCTGCTGCCGCAGGCCGTGCTT
Source organism: Frankiaceae bacterium (assembly GCA_035468175.1). Lineage (GTDB taxonomy): Bacteria > Actinomycetota > Actinomycetes > Frankiales > Frankiaceae > JAVEDQ01. The sequence goes on from DATITC010000006.1 coordinate 875, forward strand.
GAGGAGGTGAGTAGTGGCTGCTGAAACCACGTTGCGCGACGGCACCAGCGTCATGATCTGGTCCATCGTGCCGTCCGATGCGCGTGGGCTGGCCGAGCGCTACCTGGGGCTGTCCGAGGAGTCGCGCTATCACCGGTTCCTCTCGGCCGTACCGAGCCTGTCCGAGCCGATGCTGAAGGTGCTGATCGACGAGGTGGACCGCGTCGACCATGTGGGTCTCGTTCTCGTGGCGTTCCCGCAGGAAGGCGCGGAACAGGCCGCGGGGGTGGCCCGTCTGATCCGTCTCCCCGAGGAGCCGACCCTCGCCGACGTGGCCGTCACGGTCGATGACGCCTGGCAGGGACGGGGTGTCGCCTCGGCCCTGCTGGCCGAGTTGATCTCCCATCGGCCGGTCGGGGTGACTGGGCTGTCCACCGTGGTCGCCGCCGACAACCCGGCTTCGCTGGCCATGCTCCGCCGGCTCGGGCCCACCACCGTCCGGACCGTGGGTTCCGGGGTGTACGAGGTGCGGGTGACGCTGCCGCCAGCGCCACCGGCCGGACCCGACTGAGTGCGCCCGGACATGCGGCTACCGGCGCACCATCGGTCGGTGACGCGACCTTTCCGACCAGCTGTCCCGGCTGGCCTGCGGGGTCACCGTCAAGCAGGTCGACGGTCTGCTCGGCCTTCCAACCTTCCGCCGCCCCACAACCGACCGGGTGGAGCGGGTCCATGCGCTCGATTTGGCCTTCGTTCAGACGCTGGCCGACGTCGACCGATCTGCCGCAGGGACGGCGGTCAGTCAAGCCGCCCCGGGTTGGGTTCAGATGGTGCTCGTCAGCGTGCCGACCGGGTGGGTCCCGCTGCGAGCAGCGTCTCGCGGACTAATTTGGCCGCGAGGATGGGGACTCGTAGGTGCAGATCTTTGCTCCGTTGAAGCTCGCGACTCTTTCGGCGAATCGACGCTCGACCTCCGCGGGTGGCAGGTCTTTGAACTCGCGCACGAGCCGTTCGTCGTCGAGACTCGTGCGCGTGCTGTGGTGCAGGGCTGGCGATCAGAGTAGCCCGGAGAGTCGGATCGCTTCGTCGGCGCGGGCTGCGTCGACGAGGACGTCGTACTGCTCGGCCTCGAGCCCTTTCACGCTGGCGAAGTCACGGCGCCCGCGGGTGGCGCGGTGCGCCATGAATCCGAAGGCGGTTCCCCACAGTGCTCCGATGGCGGTGCTGCCGACCAAGACGATGAGCCAGGCGGAGCCGTTGCTGAACAGGCCGAGCAGGAGTCCGAAGAGGAGTCCGAACCAGGCGCCGCTGGCGCTGCCGGCGAGGGCGGCTCGCCCGTCGGTCATCCGGCCGGTGACGTACTCGACGGTCCGCAGACCGTTGCCGACGATGCGGGAGTGCTCGACGGGGAAGCCTCTCTCGGAGAGACGTTCCACCAGCTGTTCAGCGCCCGCGTAGGTCGGAAACGACCCGAGGAGGTGCTGAGGCTCCGACGTCGCCGGCTGCCGGTTCGAGGGGATGAGGGGTGCGTAGGACTGGGTCATCGAGTGTCCCTTCCGGGAACTATTGAGTTGACGCCCGAGGGGGCGAGAATGAGCGGTTCATTGCCGTGCCGACGTTCGAACTCAGCGATCGCTTCAAGGCGTTGACGGCCTCGCCGCAGGGAACTCGACAGCTCCTGCTCGCCGAGCAAGTCGCTAGCTCGCAGGACAGAGACGCCTGGGATGTAGCCGGCCGGCGGGCTGGCCACCGCGGTGAGAGCGCTGTCGGTCAATAGCAGGAATCGGCGGATATGGCGATGGCGCGGCCGGACGGATCGCGTTCGGGCTCTTCATGGAAGTGCCGCAATGGTATCTCTCACGTGGGAAGGCGCCGGTTGCCTGCAGCTTTGAAGGTAAGTGCGCTCACGGAACGGCAGGTTGTCGCCCACCGTGTCCTAATTTGGGCGTACGGTCGGCGCTGGCTGGTTACCGCCGTCCGGCGGGGCGGTCTCGTTGGGCTCCGACATCCCCCGCAACAGCGGGGATGCCCCTTGGAGGAAATCCGGCCCCGGCCCCGGCCTTCGTCTCCATAGACGACGCAGGGATCCGCTTGATGCCTGGCATCCGCGTGGACCCCGAACCTTCTACTCCTACCGGCCCATCAGCATCCTGACGGTCGAGCTCGGGCGACACCGTTGGGGTGTCCTCATCCCGTTAGCCCATACCGCCCGATGATCCATCACGGCATCTCCTTCACCTTCTTCGTTCTTACTAGGGAGCTCTCATGTCCGCACGTTCTCCGGCACGCACGCCGCCGCTCAGCTGGTCCGGGGCGGAACGGCGATGGCAGCGGCTGGGTGCAGGCGCTCTGGGCGCGGTTGCCGTGGCCGCCCTGGCTGGCTGTGCCGTCCCCGGCTATGGCAACTACGCCCCAGGCGCTGGGCGGTCGGCCACAGCCGTGGAAACCGCCGCAATCAGCAGGTCGGTGCATTCCAGCCTGCTGACAGCAGCGGCGGGGGCTCGCAGGTAT
>DATITC010000007.1:0-2169 GCA_035468175.1 Frankiaceae bacterium
CATTCCAATGGATCCTGGGTCAGCGGGACATAGCCACCGGCCGGGAAGATACTCAGCCCGTTCGTCGTCAGCTGGTAGTAGAAGACGTAGAGCAGCAGCAGGCCGAGCAGGAAGGTCGGGAAGGACAGTCCGACCAGCGCGATGATCCCGCACCGTTTCGTTGTCTGCTGTGTCGGGCCGGATGCAGCACCGGAGCCGTTAGCACGGGAGCCGGTTACCCCGGAGGCAGCCGTCGGCCGGACGACCCGCGGCGATACAGCTGGGCCAGCTCGGCCAGCAGGCCGGTCTGGCCGGACAGCTCGGCGCGCTCCATCCGGTCATGCCTGGACGCAGCCGTGCGCAGGCATGAGGCGCTGGGTGCCGCGAGGTTCTGGCCGTTCGACCGGGCTCAGCCCACACCGAGGTCCGAAAGCCCGTAGGCGAAGCGGTACTCGAGACCCGCGTCGGCGACCTTCTCGTCGGCGCCGGTCGAACGGTCCGCGATGACGGCGACCCCAACGACCTCGGCGCCCGCTTCCCGGAGCGCCTCGACGGCGGTCAGCACCGATCCGCCGGTGGTCGACGTGTCCTCGACCGCGAGCACCCGGCGGCCGGCGACGTCCGGACCCTCGATGCGGCGCTGCAGGCCGTGCGCCTTGCCCTCCTTGCGGACGACGCAGGCGTCAAGGCGGCCACCGGAGGCATGCAGCATGGCCGCGGCAACCGGGTCCGCGCCCATCGTCAGGCCGCCGACGACGTCGTAGTCCAAGTCGGCCGTCAGCTCGAGCATCACCCGGCCGACCAGCGGCGCCGCCCGGCCGGAGAGGGTGATCCGACGGAGGTCCAGGTAGTAGTCCGCCTCGCGACCGCTGGCGAGGGTGACCCGACCGCGCACGACGGCCTCGTCGGAGATCAACTTCTGCAGGTCCTCGCGCTCGCTCACGCCAGCGAATCTAGTGTGTCACCGGGTCGGTCAGTGCCGTCCGCGCCGCGCCTTCACCAGCCGGGACGCCGTCGCCAGCACCGGTCGTGGGGTGAGGCGGCCGACCTCGGTCAGTACCTTGTACTGCCAACCGGGCACGGAGATCGGGCGCTTGCGCCGGTGGTCGGCGAGCGCAGCGTCGACCAGCTGGTCCGCGTCGAGCCACATGCGATCGGCGATGCCGGCGGTCTCGATGCCCGCGCGCTGGTGGAACTCGGTGCGGGTGAAGCCGGGGCACAACGCGGTCACGACGACGCCGCGGTCGGTGAACTCGGAGGCGAGCCCCTCGGAGAGCGCGGTGACGTAGGCCTTGCTCGCGGCGTAGGTGGCGCCCCCGGCGGTCGGGAAGAAGCCCGCGACGGAGGAGACGTTGATGATGCCGCCGCCCTGGCCCCCGTTGCCTCCGTCGGTCAGCATCGCGGAGACGGCGGCATGCGCGAGCCGGAGCACGGCACGCACGTTGACCCGCAACATGCGGTCCTCGTCCTCCACGTCACCCTTGTCGAAGGGCGCATGCGTGGTGAATCCGGCGTTGTTGACCAGCAGGTCGATGCCGCCGTCCGCCAGTCGCTTCTCGACGCTCGCGCACCCCCCGCCGGTCGCGATGTCGGACAGATCGGCGACGAGTGCCTCGGTGGTGATTCCGTGCTCGCCGGAGAGCTCGTCGGCGAAGCCCTGCAGCCGCTTCACGTCCCGCGCGACGAGGACGAGGTCGTAGTGCTCGGAGGCCAGGCGGCGGGCGAAAGCGGCGCCGATGCCGGCGCTGGCGCCGGTGATGAGAGCGGTAGGCATCCCGCGACGCTATGCCGTCCTCGTTCTGCCCGCCTGCAATCTGACCCAGCCCGCCCTCGCCGCGCGGCGGTCTACCGGTATTGGTCCGCAGGGCTCCACGTGGTCAGCCTTCGAGCCGTGATGGTGGCGTTGCTCTTGGGCTGGAGCGGGATCGGCTTGATGGTGGCAGCGAAGCGACCCGTCTGGTCGGCCCACTCCACCCCCCAGGGCGAGGCTGTCGAACGCGGGTGGGGTTCCAGGGGTTTGCCGGCCCGTTCGATGCCGCCGCCGAGCAGATCGAACATCGTCGCGACCGGGACCACCAGCCACACGGCGCCGGCCAAGAAGACCCCGAACCCAGGCGCCCCGTATCGGTTGGATGCGGTTCACCATTCCAACAAGGCCGAGCGTCACAAAAGCTGCGAACCAGCAGACCA
>DATITC010000008.1:0-23679 GCA_035468175.1 Frankiaceae bacterium
GCTGTCGCGCTCGATCAAGGCACCATTGATGCGCTTCGGGAACACCGAGGCCGTCAAGCCGCCGAGCGGGGCGACTGGGGTCCGGCGTGGCATGAGACCGGCTACGTGTTCACTTACGCCGACGGCCGAGTGCTGCAGCCCGAGAACGTGACGCGGCGCTTTCAGGCCCATGCTCGTCGGGCTGGCCTGCCGGTGATCCGCTTCCATGGACTGCGGCATACCAGCGCCAGCTTGGCGTTGGCAGCTGGAGTGCCGCTCAAGGTGGTGAGTGATCGCCTCGGTCACAGCGCGACCGCCATCACCGCGGACCTCTACAGCCACGTACTACCCGTCGTGGCGCACGACTCCGCAGAGGCAATTGCGGCGCTCGTCTGGGCAACGCCACAGAACAGTGTCGCGAGACTTTCTAGCGAGGTTCTAGCTCAGCCGCCGGCTGAGGCCGAGAAGAAGGAGGAAGAGCAATGAGAAACTGCAGGTCAGGCCGGGTGCGCCGCGAGGGACTTGAACCCCCAACCCGCGGATTAAGAGTCCGCTGCTCTGCCAGTTGAGCTAGCGGCGCGTGCGGCCAACTATACAAGTCCTGTGGTCGGCGCCCGCCCCGACCGCGTTACTGGGGGGACGCAGACGAGGGTGGACGGGAGCGTCAGGACCGGTCGCGCTGACCCGGCGATCCCAGGTCCGTCCACCCGAGCAGAGTCCGAGTAATCGCGCGCCAGTCGGAGTGATGGTCCAACGAGACCATGAAGCCGTAGGCGTCCTGCGTGGGGGCGTGGAGAGAGGCTTCGTTGAGCCGTAGGAACAGCACCGTCGAGTCCCAGGCCACGCGCTTGTTCCCGTCCACGAATGCCTGGTTCGTGGCCATCGAGTGCAGGAATGCTGCTGCCTTCTCGTTCAGCCGACCGTAGGCGTCTTCGCCGAATGCGCTGGCTTGGGGGCGCGCCACCGCAGCTTGGACCAGTCCGAGATCACGTGGCACAGCACCGTGCCGAGCAGCGACCGCGAGCACATCCTCGACGGTCAGGTAGATCACTGCGCCAGGAGCCGGTGGAGCTCGCTGTACTCCGCGTGGATCTCGTCGAAAATCGCCTCCCGCCGGGCGGCGTGCTCGCGAGGGCCGACGTACTCATCGACCGCACGGTTGATGGTCTCGTTCATCGAACGACCCTCAGATTCGGCAATGGCGCGCAACCACTCGGACCGTTCGTCGCGGAGTCGAACATTCATCGCCATAGCGCGTGGTACCGCGGGTGGCACCAGGGGGGTCAGCGGCGTGAGGCGCCGCGGTCAGCGAGAGTGCCGGATCGTCACCGACATGCGCGGCCCCACCGGGCGTCGCGTCTTCGGGACGGTGTGCTCCCACTCGTGCTGGCAAGCCCCGCCCATGACGACGAGGTCACCCTGCCCGGGCTCGAGCGTGGTGGTCGCGCGCGTGGTGCCCTTCGCTCGCATCAAGAAGCGGCGTCGGCCGCCCAGCGAGACGGTGACGACCAGCGGGTTGGTCAGCACCTTGGCGTTGCGGTCGCCGTGCCAGGCGACGCTGTCCTCGCCGTCCCGGTAGAGGTTGACCCAGACGCTGTCGAAGTCGACGCCGTACCGCTCGGTGAGCACCGTGGCGATTTCGCGAAGTGGCGGAGGCAGCGCATCGACGCCCGTACCGGCATCGCCGCCGGGCAAGAGGTCGCCGACGGTCTCGCCGTCCACCTCACGCAGCGCACGCGCCACGTCCTCCCGGCTCCAGCTCCGCACCGCAGTATTGCTACCGTGCCAGCCCGCGGTCAGCCGTGGCTCGCGGACCTTCCGCTCGTACATCCAGACTTGGCGCTGCTGCCAGGAGCCGATGCGGAGCAGCTCGTCGAACAGCTCGTCCGCACCGGCCAGCCATCCGGGGGCGTAGTCCACCCACGAACGCTCGTCGAGCTGGATCCGTCGGAGCGTGCCGAAGCTGCGATCGGGTTCGACCGGCCCCGCTCCGAGCAGCGACGGCTGCCACGTCAGCTGCGGGTTCACATTTCTACGGTAGTGCGGCACGCCGTCGCGGTGCGGGGGGTCGGATGGGAGGATCTCGGCTCGCCGTTTGTCATGTGAGCAGCGTGAGCAGTACGTGTGGCGGTGGGAAAGTCGCAAAGGATGGCGCCTCGATGCGCTTTCCGCAACAATGCAGCCCTGCGCTGAGCTGGGCACGTGGGGTGACCCGGCGGGTGGAGGGGGAAGGTCGTGGCGGTCGGCATGGCGCAGGACATCGGGGTGAGCGCGGCGGAGCCGGCGACGGAACGGCTCGGCCTGCGTGAGCGGAAGAAGCGTGCGACTCGCCAGTCGCTGCACAGCGAGGCGCTGCGCCTCGTCGCCGAGCGCGGGTTCGACGAGGTCACTATCGAGGACATCGCCGCGGCCGCCGACGTCTCCCCGCGGACGTTTTTCAACTACTTCGGGAGCAAGGAAGATGTCATCGTCAACCCGGACCCCGACCGGGTGGAACGACTCCGGGGGTTGCTCGCGGGTGACGCCGCCGACAAGCCTCCGCTCGACGTGCTCGAGTCGGTCCTCATCACGAGTCTCGACGAGGTGACTGACCGGCGCGAGGAGTGGCTGCTCCGCCTGCGTCTCGTCCGGGAGATCCCGGCACTCACGCCGCGCCACCTCGCCGCTTTCGACGCGATGGAACGCGTGCTCATCGACGATGTCGCCCAGCGGACGGGGCGCGACGCGTCGGCCGACATCTACCCCGTGCTCGTCGGGAGCGCCGCGATGGCTGCCATGCGGGCGGCGATCGCCCGTTGGGGCGCCGGCGACGGCCGTCGTCCCCTGCCTGACCTCGTCCGCGAGGCGTTCGCGGCGCTGCGGACCGGTCTCGCCGTTCCGAGCTGACGCCCGTCTGGGGCTGGTCCCAGCGGGCACAGCCTCCGGCATGGGAGATTTCCAGAGTTCGACGCAGGTCGTTGCGGGCGAGCAGGTGCTCTTCGAGTACCTCTCCGACGTGTCCAATCTGCCCAAGTACTTCGCGCGGATGAAGAAGGCCGAGCGCACCGGATCCGAAGAGGTCGAGACCGAGGCCGAGGTCAACGGGCAGACCGTTCAGGGAAAGGCCTGGTTCCGCGTGGATCAGGAGTGCAAGCACATCGAGTGGGGCTCCGAGGGCGAGAGCGGCTACGCCGGGCAGGTCGACGTCACCGGAGACACCCGCCAGTCGACGGTCACCGTGCGGCTGCACACCGAGCGGGTCAGCGACGGGGACCAGCAGGTGGTCCAGGGCATCGACGAAACCCTGGCGCAGATCAAGCAGCTGGTCTAGGTCGGGCCCGCCTGAGGGTGGGCCGGGGGACGGCCCCTGGAGCGGTGACGGCACACCCGGAATGTTGCGCGCTCAACTACTGTTGGAACGAGCATCCGGCCTACCGCCGGACCAGCTCAGCTCGAGGAGTGGTCGTCATGCCCGCCGTCACCGTGGAGAACGTTCTCGCGCTGCCTCGTCTGGAGGCCGTCGACCCAACGTCCGCGTCGGAGCGACCGGTCGCCGGCATCACCACGGCTCCACGCGGCTTCGAGGGCGAGGGCTTCCCGGTCCGCCGCGCCTTCGCCGGCGTCGACCTGCGTGCCCTCGATCCGTTCATCCACATGGACCAGATGGGCGAGGTCGAGTACGCGCCGGGGGAGCCCAAGGGCACCCCGTGGCACCCGCACCGCGGCTTCGAGACCGTCACCTACATGCTCGACGGCGAGATGGCGCACTCCGACTCCAACGGCGGAGGGGGGCTGATCACCAACGGCGACACCCAGTGGATGACGGCCGGCGCCGGGATCCTGCACATCGAGACCCCGCCGGAGCACCTGGTCGCCAGCGGCGGCCTGTTCCACGGCTTCCAGCTCTGGGTCAACCTGCCGCGGGTCCAGAAGCTCGCCGCCCCGCGCTACCAGGACATTCGCGGCGGGGACGTGGCGCTGGTCAGCTCGCCGGACGGCGGTGCGCTGCTGCGGGTCATCGCCGGCGAGGTCGGCGGGCACAACGGCCCCGGGTCGACGCACACCCCGATCACGCTGGTCCACGCCACCGTCAGTCCGGGCGCGAGCGTCACGCTGCCGTGGCGGCAGGACTTCAACGCGCTCGCCTACGTGCTCGGTGGCAAGGGCCGGGTGGGTGCCGAGCGCCGTCCGATCGAGAGCGGGCAACTCGCCACGTTCGGCGGCGGCAACGCGATCACCATCACCGCGGACGCGAAGCAGGAGAGCCACAGCCCGGACCTGGACGTCCTGTTCCTCGGCGGCCTGCCGATCCGTGAGCCGGTCGTCGCCTACGGCCCCTTTGTCATGAACACGAAGCTCGAGGTCATCCAAGCGTTCGAGGACTACCAGGCCGGTCGGCTCGGCAGCATCCCCGCGCACGCCGCCGTGCAGGGCAGCACCGAGGGCTGATCCACCCCGAGACACTGGACCGCGAGCGTGCTCCGTCGCCGGGACCACGCGCGAGGCTGACGGTTCGAGGGCGGACGCAGCGTGAGGGGTGGCGCATCCTTCACGTCGCGCAATAACCGAGGGGTGCCCCGGCGGACGGTGAAGGTAGGGCAAACGGGGAAAGTCATACTCATGCCCAGACTTTCCCGAGCAGCCTTTCTTGCCATGGCCGTCCAACAGGCCCGCAAGTTCGCCCAGACTCCGCGCGGCCAGCAGTTCATTGCGCAGGCCAAGCAGGCCGCAACCGATCCGCAGACACGTGCCCAGCTGATCAACCAGCTGAAGGCGCGCACCGGCCGAGGCGGCGCGAGCAGCGGTCAGCCCGGCGCGGCGGACCCGTACCCGCCGTCGACGCGACCGCTGTCGTCGCCCTCCGTGGCCTCACCCGGCCCGGCGACGTCGTCGAGTCCGTCGAGCGCGACCATCGACATGCCTCAGGTGGGTTCCATCCCGCCGCCTCCGGCTATGCCGTCCGACCCGGCCCGGATGCCGCCGGCCTGATCAACCGTTGACCGGGTCAGCTGGTGAGGCACGCGAAGAGCGCGCGGGTCATCAGGCCGATGTCGTCGGCCGCGGCGAGTTCGCGGCACGAGTGCATCCCCAGTAACGGCGCCCCGACGTCCACCGTCGGGATGCCGGTGCGCGTCGCTGTCAACGGGCCGATCGTGGAGCCGCACGGCAGGTCGGCGCGGGTCACGAAATGCTGCACCGGGACGCCTGCCTCGGCGCAGCAGACCGTGAACCAGGCACCGGAGCGGGCATCCGTGGCGTAGGCCTGGTTCGCGTTCAGTTTGACCACAGGCCCTGCGCCGAGCGCCGGCCGGTGCCCCGGCTCGTGCTGCTCGGCGTAGTTCGGATGCACCGCGTGTGCCATGTCCGCCGACACCAGTCGGGAGCGGGCCAGCGCGCGGGGCAACGCCTGCCGGTCGCCGTCGTCGGTCGCGGCGACCAGCCGGTCGAGCACGTCGGCGAGGAAGGGGCCACGCGCCCCCTCGGCCGAACCGCTGCCGACCTCCTCGTGGTCGTTGGCCACAAGCAGCGTTGTCGCCGCCGTCGTCTGCTCCGCCGCCGCCAGCAGAGCGAGCAGGCCCGCGTGGCAGGAGCCGAGGTTGTCGAGCCGAGGAGCAGCGATCCATTCGCCGCCGGCACCGGTGACCGCTGCGGGCGCCGTGTCCGCGGTGACGAGGTCGTGTCCGACGACGTCGCTGGGCGCCACCCCCGCGTGCTCGGCGAGGGCGTCGCGTAGCCCGTTCTCGTCGCCGAGGTCGGGTCCCCACAGCGGGACGATGTGGCGCTGCGGGTCGAGCTTCAGCCCGTCCCGGACCGAGCGGTCCAGGTGGATCGCGAGCGACGGCAAGCGCAGCGGCGACCCCGGGAGCAGGACGCGGTGCAGGTCCACGCCACCGTCCGACGTCCGCACCGCGATCCGGCCGGCGAGCGTCAGCTCGCGGTCCATCCAGGTGTGGAACAGCACCCCGCCGTAGGGCTCGACGCCGACCAGCCGATAGCCGACCCGGCGTACGTCCGGGCGGGGGCGGACCTTGAAGGTCGGTGAATCGGTGTGCGCACCCACCAGGCGCGCGCCCGCAGAGGAAAGCGGCTGCGTCCCCACCCGGAACGCGACGACGCTGCCGCCGTCCCGCACGACGTAGCCGCGGTCGCCGGGCGACAGCTCCCACCGGTCCTGCTCGTCCAACTCGCGGAAGCCCGCTGCAGCCAGTCGGCCCACCATCTCGGCCACGGCGTGGAACGGGGACGGCGACGCGTCCACGAACGCCCGCAGATCGTCGGCGAGCACCGAGCTGGACGCGGTCGCGGAAGGCGGAACGGTCATGGCCGAAACGCTACGGCTCGCCTGTGCGGAACCGGGAACCGCCAACCGGCTGACGACGTCGCGAGGCTCGCGCATACTGGCCGCGCTCCAGCGGCGGCGCCGGTTCCGGACGCGATCGAGACGGCGACGCCGGCGGTCGCCTCGCTCGGCCCGGGCCGGGTGGACCTGTTCTGGCGGGGAGCCGACGGCACCCTTCGGCAACGCTTCAAGCCGGCCGGTGGCAGCTGGACCGTCGAGATCAACCTCGGTGGCGCGATCGCGTCGCAGCCGTCCGTCGTCTCCTGGGTTCTGGGCCGGGTCGACGTGTTCGCCCGGGGGGTCGACGGGCGCCTCGCGCACCGCTGGTTCGTCACCGGCACGGGCTGGTCGGCCTGGGAGTCGCTGGACGGCGTGTTGAGCGCGTCCCCGTCGGCGGCGGCGTGGGCGCCGGGGCGGATCGACGCCTTCGTCCGGGCGACGGACGGCAGCCTCCGGCACACCTGGCTCGCGGGATCGACCTGGGCTGCGGCAGCTCGGTACCAGGTCCGCCGCGACCGGGTCGGAGCATTCGTCGATGGCGCCCTGGACGGAGGGGCTCTGGGTGGGAGGTCACTACGACTACGCGACGACGGCGCCGTCGTTCTGGTCGATACTCGCGCGTCTGAACGCGCTCTGAGCGATCGGGCGGCGACACTCGAACGAATGGCCTCTCGATCCGCTCTGGCGATGACCGCCGTCGTGATCGCGGTGTCGGTGGGCTGTTCCAGCCCGGCCGGCCCGGGGCCGGGCGCAGCGGGGCCGGGCGGGCCGGTGCCGGGCGGGCCGGGCACGCCGGACGGCGCGACGGCCGTGCGGGAGCTGGACGCTTTGCCGGTGAAGGGACGTGCGCCGAAGACGGGCTACAGCCGGGCCCGGTACGGGCGCGCCTGGGCCGACGTCGACCACAACGGGTGCGACACACGCAACGACGTCCTCGCCCGCGACCTGCAGCAGCGGACCGTCCGGGCCGGGACGGGTGGCTGCGTCATCCTGTCCGGCACCTTCACCGACCCGTACACCGGCCGCGTGCTCGGTTTCAGCAAGAGCATGGCGTCCGCAGTGCAGATCGACCACGTGGTCGCCCTGTCGGACGCGTGGCAGACCGGCGCCCAGCAGTGGTCGGACGACCGTCGCCTCGCCTTCGCCAACGATCCGCGCAACCTCCAGGCGACCGACGGCGCCACGAACCAGCAGAAGGGCGACGCCGACGCGGCGTCGTGGTTGCCGCCGAACCGGGGGTACCGCTGCACCTACGTGGAGCGGCAGATCACGGTGAAGTCCACGTACGGGCTGTGGGTGACCCCCGCCGAACACGATGCGCTGGCCCGCATCCTCGGCTCCTGCCCGCGCTGACGGCCACGGCACCGCGGGCGTCCGCCTGGGGCGAACATTTACCTGGATGCCGAAACGGGTCCGGTCCGTCCCCCGACATGCCGATGGGACCTCTGTGTCATCGGTGCAGCACGAGACCCGCACGTCCGTGCGCCTGCACCCGTACGAGCGGGACCGGCTCGATTCGCTGGCCTCCTACGCCGTGCTCGACACCCCCCGCGAGGCCTCGTTCGACGCGCTGACCTCGCTCGCCGCCGGCCCGGCCGTGCCGGCTGCCGCGGTAGCCGGACTGCTGCGCGGCCACCGGTTCGAGCACCAGACGTCCGCGGCGCTGATGCTCCCGAGCTCCCGGCGGCCCGCCAGCTCAGCAGCGTGTTCGTGAACGCGCAGGGGGCGGCGCATCTGGAGGACGTTCTGGACGCCCTGCTGCGTCGCCCGGACGCGCTGATCGTCCCGTGCGACGACGACGGGTTCCGGGTGCCTGTTCCTGAATCGCTCTGCCTGCCGGCGAGCCGGACCGTTCCGCTGGGCGCCGACCGCGTCACCGGGCTGGATCTGATGGTGCCGGAGGACATCCTCGCCACCGTGGCGGCCTGGGAGAGCGCCCAGGTCACCGGGCTGGCGCAGGCCACGGTGCATCTGCGGACCGACCCGAAACGGGCACTGACCCTGTCCATTGTGGATGGCCGACCCAGGCACGGCGCCTGGATCACCGCCTTCAGCGACCCATCCCTCGACGACGTCGTGCTGACGGGCCCCGGCCCGGTGGTGTCAGGCTCGCGGGCGGTCCCTCTGCGCCCGAGGACCGCCACCATCCACAAGAGCATCCTCGCGATGATCACGGCCGTGGACGATCGCGCCACCCGGATGCTGGGGTGGACACCGGCGCAGATGGTCGGTCTGCGGTCATCCGAGTTCATCCACCCGGATGACCGGGAGCGGTCGGTCGCCAATTGGCTCGAGCTGCTGGCGAAGCAGGACACCGTGCGGGTCCGGCTCCGGCACCGTTGTGCTGACGGCAGCTGGCTCTGGGTCGAGGTCGAGAACGTCTACCAGGCCGCCGAGGACGGCGCGGAGGCGGCCGTCGTCGCCCAGGTGAGCGACATTTCTGACGAGATGGCCGTGCACGAGGAGTTGGACCGGCGGGAACGGCTGCTGCACCGGCTGGCGGAGTCCATCCCCATCGGGATCGTCCAGCTGGCGCCCGATCGATCGGTCGTCTACGTGAACTCGCGGCTTGCCAGGTTGCTGGGTGTCGTCGGCGGAGCCGCCGTCGAGGACCTCCTGGCTCCGGTCGTGCCAGCTGATCGGCCCCGGCTGGACGCGGCCCTGGCGGCGGCCCTCGAGAACGACACCGACACCGACCTCGAAGTCCAGGTCCGGCATGCCCTCGGCGCCACGCGCATCTGCGCGGTGAACGTGATCTCGTTGAGCGATGACGAGGGTGCGCCCGGTGCCCTCCTGTGCCTCAGCGACATCACCGACAGCGCTCGGATGCGCGAGGAGCTCACGTTCAGGGCAACCGTCGACGCCCTCACGGGCGCACACAACCGGGCTTCCATCCTGGCGACGCTCGAGGCGGTCCTCGCCGTGGACGCGTCGTCGGTGACCGCGGTCGTGTTCGTCGACCTGGACCAGTTCAAGTCGGTCAATGACACCTACGGCCATGCGGCCGGTGACGCGCTTCTGGTGCAGACCGCGAACCGCTTGGCCGGCGTGCTGCGGCGGGACGACGCGGTCGGCCGGATCGGAGGTGACGAGTTCCTGCTCGTCAGCCGCGGACTCGAGTCCGTCGACGCGGCACTGGGCTTGGCCGACCGGGTGCGTGAGGCACTGCAGCAACCTGTCGACCTCGGCATGGTCACGGTCGGGCTCCCCGCCAGCATCGGGGTCGCCTGCTCGGCGCCGGGTTTGGACGGTGCGACCCTGATCAAGCAGGCCGACCTTGCAATGTATGAGTCCAAGCAGCGGGGCGACGGCCGACCGGTGTTGTTCGAGTGGTGCCCCGGCGACCGCGCCCGCTCCGCGTAGCTCGCCGCACCGACGGATTCTGTCGGTGGTGCGGAGGAGGCTGCCGACATGCGCGAGATCGAGGAATACAACAAGCACCTGGACCGGCTCGTCCGAGAGCGCGGGTGGGCCGTGCAGTTCGTCGGCGCGGGGGACGGGCATCCGTCCTTCGCCTACACCGTGGGGCTGCGACGTCAGTACCGCCACCACGAGTTCGTCCTCGTCGGCGTGCCGCCGGGGGCCGCCAGCACGCTGAACGAGCTGGGTGCCCGTGTCCGGGACGGGCAGGTCTTCCGCCCCGGCGACCAGCCCGACGAGGTTCTGCCCGGCTACCGGACGGAACTCGTCGCCGTGACCATGCGGCACAGCTTCGAGGAACTCCTGATGGCGTGGCGGATGAGCGAGGAGCCGGTGACCGCCCTGCAGCTGGTCTGGCCGGATGAAGCCGATCACCTTCCTTGGGAGGAGGGCTACTCCCTCCCGCTGTCCGCCCAACCGTTATGGGGACCGCGGGGCAAACGGCCGCACACCGTCTATCGCCTCGATTAATGGGGGTGCCGGGCCGACGTCTGCGGGTTCTCGAGGGCTTGCGCGCGGCGGGCGCGGTGCCGAGAATGCCGCGCTGTGACCCGCCTCCAGGTCGGCATAGCCGCAGCGGCCGGTCTCACCGCGCTGGGACTGCTCGGCGGGTGCGGTGGCTCCCATCCGGCCACCCCGGTCCCTACACCCTCGCCCACTCCCGCCACCAGCAACGTCATCACGAGCAGCCCGCCCGTGCCCTCCCCGACGGCTGGCACCCCCAGCGGCACGCGGCCCGGCTCGGCCTCCCCGCGCTCTGCGCGTCCGACGACGCCGGCAACCCCCTCCGGGGCGAACGGCGACACGGGGACGCTGCCCTGAGTTCAGCTGGACCTGATTCGAGTGTGCTGCAGTCAAGCTGTGCAGGATGATCCCTCTTCACATGCGGTCGCGAGGATGATGACGTCGGTGGAGGGTGAGAGCGCGGCGTCTGGACGGCAGGTCCTGCTGGTCGAGGACGATCCGGAGCTCCGTTCGATGCTGGCCAGGCTCCTGGCCGAGGAGGGCTACCAGGTCACCGAAGCCTCCGACGGCCAGACCGCCATGCGGGAGGCGCTCCGGGGCACATTCTCCGTCGCGGTTCTCGACCGTGGTCTTCCGTTCCTCGACGGGCTCGAGCTGCTGACCCGGCTGCGGCGGGCGGGCTGGTTCGTGCCGGTGCTGGTGCTCTCCGCCTATGGAACGCCGGCCGACCGGGTCGCGGGCCTGGACGCCGGCGCCGAGGACTACGTGATCAAGCCCTTCGATGTCGAGGAGCTGCTGGCTCGGCTACGCGCGCTGCTTCGTCGCCACGCGAACGACGCGGAGATGCTCCTGGTGCACGGGGGGACGTTCGACGTGTCGGCCCGGCGGATCACGCTCGACGCCGGGGGGTCGCCGGTGCAGCTCTCGGCCCGCGAATCCAGCTTGCTCGAGGCGTTGGCCCGCCGCCCGACCCGTGTCTTCGGGCGCGATGAGCTGCGGGAACGAGTCTTCGGCGACGCCGAGTCCGAGAACATCGTCGACACCTACGTGCACTATCTGCGCCGCAAGCTCGGCCGGGACATCGTGCGGACCGTGCACGGCGTGGGTTATCAGGCGGGGTCGAAGGCCGGCGGACTCCGATGAGCGCCGGACGCAGCCGGGATGACGAGCTCGTCCGACGAGCGGCTCGGCGGATCGGCCTCCAGGCGGCCGTGTTGGTGTGGGCAGCCTTCGGGATCTGCGGTGGCGTGCTGCTGGCCCTCGTCCTGCACGCGCAGCAGAACTCGAGCGCGGCGACCCTGCGCTCAGCGGTCGAACGCGCCGACGACGTCACCGACCCGCCGGACGGCACCTGGCTGGCCGTCGAAGACGCCGCCGGTCGGCTGGCGGTGAGCCCAGGGGCACCGGCGTTCCTGCCCGCGAGGTCCGCCCCGGTCGGCGAGGACGGCGTTGGCCGCAGCTTCGACGTGCACACCGCAACCGGTGAGTATCGGGTGCTGACCGAGCGGCGCAATGGCCGTTTCGTGCAGGCGGCCCGGTCACTGGCCGCCGAGCACGCCGAGCGCACGCGGCTGATCGAAGCGCTCCTGGTGTCCGGCGCGGTGGCCGTCGTGTTCGCCGGGGCGGTCGGTGCCGTGGCCGGTCGCCGCTGGGTCGCCCCGCTGGCCGACGCGCTCGCCCGGCAGCGCACCTTCGTCGCCGACGCTAGTCATGAGCTGCGGACTCCGCTGACCCGGCTGACCACCCGTGCCCAGATGGTCGAACGAAGCCTGACGCGGGGCGACGCGATGCAGGCACGGGCCGAGTCCGGCGTCCTGGTCGCGGACGGACTCCAACTCGCCGCGGTACTCGAGGACCTGCTCGCCGCCGCCGAGCCCACCGACGAGTCGGGCTGGTCACTTCTCGACCTGGACGACCTGGTCGCCGAGGGTGTCGCGGCTGCTTCTATACAGGCCGAGGACGCGGCAGTGCGGCTGGAGGCCATCCCGGGCGACCGCCCGGTTCCGGGCGAGCCGGTCACCGTCCGCGGTCCGCGAGCCGCGTTGGACCGCGCCCTCTTGGCGCTGCTCGACAACGCGATCCGCCACAGCCCGCCGACGGAGCCGGTGCAGGTCACGGTCGCCGCTGATCGACGCTGGGCCACCCTGTCCGTGACCAACGGCGGTCCCGGCATCTCCGCCGCGGAACAGGCGCACGTCTTCGACCGGTTCACGTCCGGCCCCCCTGCGGCGGCTCGTGAACCGAGGCACCGGGACGCCGACGACGAGTCGGTCCCGCAAGCCGCCGCTGCACCTCGTCGTTTCGGATTGGGTCTCGCCCTGGTGGCGGACACCGCGCAGCGACTCGGCGGCGACATCCAGCTGCGGAGCGGCACGACGGGCACCACGATGACCATTCGCCTGCCGCGCGCCGGAGTTCAGTTCGGGGACTGACCCGGCTGCCCGGCCACCGACTCCCACTTCTCTCTGAGATCCGGTGCCGACAATGAGCGCATGATCCAGTCGGCACCTCCTGCGGCCGCGCCCAGAACGACGCCGGGCTTCGCACCACCGACCAAAACGGACGTCTGGGACGGACCGTCCGCACACGCCCTCGTCCGCCTGGTGCTGACGGTGGGCGGCCTCGTGATCGCGGGGTTCTGGTGGTTGGACACGGCCGGTGGCTCCGTGGTCGGGATGGGAGCGAGTGTCACCGCCCTCGGCCGGCTGCTCGGCCTCATGGCCGCGTACCTCGTGTTGACGCAGGTCTTGCTGATGGCCCGCGTGCCCTGGTTCGAGCGCGCCGTCGGGTTGAACCGACTGGCGGCGTGGCACCGCGGCCTGGGCACCGGCGTAGTCGTCCTGCTGGTGAGCCACACGCTGGTGATCGTGGAGGGTTACAGCCTGACGGCGCATCGGGCCACGTTGGGCGAGGGCTGGACGGTGCTCAGCACCTATCCGGACATGCTGAAGGCACTGGTCGGAACCGGTCTCTTCCTCCTGGTCGGAGCGACCAGCGGTCCGCGGCTGCGTCGCCGGATGTCCTACGAGGCCTGGTACTGGCTGCACCTGTCCGCCTACGTCGCCATTGCGTTGACGTTCTTCCACCAGGTGAGCACGGGGGCTGACTTCGTCGGCTCCGACCTCCAACACCGCGCCTTCCGGCTGATCTGGACGGCCGGCTACCTCGCGGTCGCGGCCGCCGTCGTGTGGTGGCGGCTCGCACAGCCGGTCCGGGGCTGGTGGCAGCACCGCCTGCTCGTCGAGGCTGTCGTCCCCGAGGCGGACGGCGTCGTGTCGGTGCACGTGCGCGGACGCGACACCCACCTCCTCGGACGCGCAGGCCAGTTCCTGTCCGTGCGGTTCCTCACGCCGGGGCACTTCGGTACGGCGCATCCGTACTCCTTGTCCGCGCCTCCTCGCGGCGGGCGGCTGCGCTTCACGGTCAAGGCGGCCGGCGACCACACCGCGGCGCTGTCCGAGCTTCGGCCGGGCGTGCCGGTTCTCGCCGAGGGCCCGTTCGGCCGCTTCACCGCTGACCAAGCGACCCGGCACCGGGTAGCGCTGATCGCCGGCGGCTCAGGGATCGCGCCGATCCGGGCGCTGGCCGAGGAACTGACCACCGGGCGGGGGACGGACGGCCGGGTCCGGTTCGGCTCGGACGTCGTCGTCCTCTACCGCGCGAGCGCCGCGGAGGACCTGGCCCTCGCCCGAGAGTTCGACGCGCTCGCCCGCGCCGGCCGGATCGAGATCCGCTATCTGATCGGCAAGCGACGAGACCTCGGCTTCGATCCCTTGGACCCAGCCCGTCTCGGCCAGCTCCTGCCTGACCTGGCCACCCGCGACGTGTTCACGTGCGGCCCGACCGGCATGGTCGTGAGCGTGCAGGACAGCCTCCGCCAGCTGGGTGTGCCGCGACGACAGGTGCACGTCGAGGAGTTCGACCTATGAGCGCGCAGGTGACCGAACGTCGGGTCAGGCGCACTCGACGGCGAGCCGTAGCATTCTCCGGGCTGCTGCTCGGCTGCGCTGCGCTCGTCGAGGCCAAGGCCGCGACAGCCCCGGCCACGCACCGGATCGTCGTCGGGAGTCCGTCCGCCCCGGTCGCCGGCGCACCGAACTCCGGCCGGACCAGCGCCGGAACGTCGAAGCATCCACGGTCGACGAATGGCGCCGGAGCCAGCACCGCTCCCACCGCTTCCACTGCGACGCGCGCGGTCACGGGGCAACCCATCGACATCGGCTACGGGATCGTGCAGGTCCGGCTCACCTTGCAGGGTGGGCGCATCACGGACGTGAGCACGCTGCAGACGCCTTCTGGCGGCCGCTCGGGCAGCATCGCGTCCTACGCCGTCCCGCAGCTGCGGACCGAGGTCCTCGCCGCGCAATCGACCAACATCGACACGGTCAGCGGAGCCTCCTACACCAGCGATGGCTACGCCCGGTCGGTCCAGTCGGCGCTCGATGCCGCACATGCGTGAGCGTTCCTGCCGACCCTGAGCGTTCCTGCCAACCCTGAGCCTTCCTGACGGTCCTACCGGTCCTACCGGTCTGTCTGGGTCACCTGCGTCGTGGAGAACCGACCGTTCCACGCAGCCTGCGCGCCCGAGTCACCGATGCGGATCACCTGGACGATCGCTCCCGCCGAGATCAGCACCGCGAGAGTTCCGATGACGGCTCGGATGGCAACCGATCGCCGGACCAGAGCCGGCGCCGACGAGGAACCAACGTCCTCCGCCGGCTGTCCATGGGTGATCTTTTCGGTCCGCCACCGCACCCACCAGGCTGCGGAAGCGAGCAGGAAGAGGCCGGCCGCCCACGGGAGCAGCCCGTCACCCATCTCGGCGTGCCGGTCCACAAGGGAGGACTGAGGGATTCTGTCCCGCAGCCACTCCCCGGCATTCGTCGTCAGCGGGACGAAGAGCAGGGTGACGAAGGCGACGACCGGGGTCGCGACGCCGATCCGCTCGTGCGTGCCGCGCCAGAACGCTGACGCGAGCAGCAGCAGAACTGTGATCGGCACCAGCACGACCACGGCGTGCACGAGAAGGACATGAGCCGGCGATCCGTGAATTTCGGTAAGTCCCACGTCGAGGAGGGTAGGGGACGAGGTTCAAAACTTCCTCGAGCCGGGACGGCGCGACCTCCTTCGCCGGAGCGTCCCGAGGTTCGTGCTGATTTAGCTCGCAGGTTAAATAACCAAGTGGTTTAGTAAACGCATGACAGCAGTGATCGACGACGAGCGGCTGGATGCCGCCTTCACCGCGCTCGCCGACCCCACCAGACGGGCGATCGTCGCCAGGCTCGCCCGTGGGGACGCGACCGTCACCGAGCTCGCCGCGCCGTTCGCCATGTCGATGCCGGGCATCTCGAAGCATCTCCGTGTCCTCGAGCGCAGTGGCCTGGTCACACGCTCGCGGCACGCGCAGTTCCGGCCGTGCCACCTCGAACGAGAACCGCTGGACGAGGCGCTCGGCTGGATCGAGGAGGCCAGACGGGTCTGGCGGGAGCGCTTCGACAAGCTCGACGCGCATCTGCGGGAGCTGCAACGAACCGACCACACCGACCGCACCACAACAACGACCGATCATGCGGATCAGAAGGAAGCGACGGAATGAGCCGAGACACCGACCGCAACCCCGAGCGCGGCACCGCCACGTATACGCGCGTCTTCGCTGCACCACGGGAGCTGGTCTTCCGCTGCATGCTCGAGCCGGAGCACCTGACCCACTTCTGGGGGCCCGCGGGAATGAGCACGCCGGTCGACGGCATCGTCGTCGACCCCCGTCCCGGTGGCCGCTTCGAGACAGTGATGGTCTCGGACGGGGACGGCAGCAGCTACGTCATGCGCGCGAGCTACGACGAGATCGTCGAGCCGGAGCGCATCGCGTGGACCGAGAGCGGCAGCGGTATGCGATCGCTGTCGACCTTCGTCGACCTCGGTGACGGCCGCACCGAGGTCACGATCCAGCAGACCAACGCACCCGCGTTCTTCCGCACTCCCGAGGCGCGCGCCGGGTTCGCGACCTCGCTGGACCGCTTCGAGGGTTACCTGCACTCGCTCGACTCGGCGGGTAAGGCATGACCGAGCCAACGGCCGCCGTAGACGTCGCCGGCGAGGTGCGAGCCGTGCGAACGCATGCGAGTCGTCCTGGGCAGTCTCACCTCGAAGGGAAGCCTCGCCCACTTCGGCATCGACGTCAGCGGCAAGCAGCTGCTCGCCGACGACCTCGACTGGTCCTACGGATCCGGCCCGCCGGTGCGCATGGACGCGGAGTCGCTGATCCTCGCGCTGAGCGGACGTCGCGCCTTGCCTACGTCCGGCTGAGCGGACACCTCCCGCTCGACAAGGCCGACCAGAGCGGCCAGCGAGGACCTTGGACCCGGAGACATCTCGTCTCGATGGAGGTCAGCTGAATCGGCTATATCTCCGCGACCGGAGAGGTCCCGCCATGCCAAGCGGTCTCGACACCGACACCCTCACGATGTCTCTGCAGGCGATCGACGAGTTCGCCGGGCGGATGCTGCCCGCCGACCGGGTACTCGAGCTCGACGAGCGCGACGAGTGCCCGGTCGACCTCGTCCGCCAGATGTGCGGCGAGGAGCTCGGCATCCAACTGCTGTTCATCCCCGAGGAATACGGCGGCATGGGCGGCGCGACGTTCGACGTCTATCGGATCTGCGAGGCGATGGCCAAGATCGATCTCGGCGTCGCCACCAGCGTCCTGGCCACCTTCCTCGGCACCGATCCCATCGCGGTTGGTGCGACCGCCGACCAGAAGAAGCAGTGGCTCACCAGGGTGGCCGAGGAGGGGCTCCTGTTCGCCTACGGAGCCACCGAGCCCGACGCCGGCAGCGACCTCGGGGCGCTGCGGACGAAGGCGGTCCCCGTCACCGAAAACGGGCACACCACCGGCTATCGGCTGACCGGGCGCAAGCAGTGGATCAGTAACGGCGGCATTGCCGACGCCCTGACGATTCTGGCCGACGCGCCCGGCGGCCCGAGCTGGTTCGTGCTGGAGAAGGGCGCAGCCGGCTTCACCCCCAACAAGCCGGAGAACAAGCACGGCATCCGGTTGAGCAACACGGCAGCGCTGGTCCTCGACGACGTCTTCCTCGATGCGGAGAACCTCATCGGCGGCGTCGAAGGGCGCGGGCTGATGCAGGCGCAGCAGGTCTTCGGCTACACGCGGCTCATGGTCGCCGCCTTCGGGCTCGGCGGCGGCTGGTCGGCCCTGAACCGCGCAATCGCCTATTCCACGGAGCGGCGGGTCGCGGGCGGTCCGCTGGCGGAGAAGCAGGGCTACACCCACAAACTGATCGTTCCGCACGTCGCTCGGCTCGAAGCCGCGCGGGCGCACATCGAGGAGACGGCGAGCCGCATCGACGCGGGCGAAGGTGCGCTGAACACCGAAGGCGCCATCGCCAAGTACACGGCGACCGAGTGGGGCAACGCCGCGGCCGAGGCGAGCATCCAGGCCCTCGGCGGTTACGGCTACACCCACGAGTACGTCGTCGAGAAGATCAAACGGGACGTTCGCATCACCACGATCTACGAAGGCACGTCCGAGATCATGGAGATGACGATCGCGCGGGACCGCTGGCAGGAGCACCTGAAGACCCGCGGCTCGTACTACCACGACCGCGCAGCCGACCTCGAGGCGCTGCACGCGGAGGTCCCGGATATCGGGGCGGATGTCGCCGCGCTGGGCCTGCACGCGCTCGCCGAGTTGCTCGAACGGGTCCGCATCGCCCGGCTCACCCGCAGCCAGCACGTGCTGTTCCGGCTCGGCGAGCTGGTGGCCCACGCGGAGGTGGCGGCCGCGTTCGTGCGGCGGGCCGCAGCCGCGGCGAAGGGCGAACTACCCGCGAAGTCCGACCGGCGCTTCGACGCCGCGGCCCTGGCCGTGCTCGCCCGGATCATCTGCCGCGAGGCCGCGTTCCAGGTCGCCACCGACGGCATCAGGCTGCTCCACGGGGCGAGCAGCCTCCACGGGGCGAGCAGCCCGAACGGCGCAGGCAACCCGGACGGCGCGGCCAGCGCCCCTCGTGCGGCGCTCCGGCTCCCAGAAATCGAAGAGGCCCAGGCCGGCCTCCTCGACGACATGGACGCCGCGGCTGCCGCGGTCTACGCCACCGCTTGACAGACCGTCAGCTGACCGCCGACGTCCTCACCCAGAAGGGGACTTTCCGATGAACGACCTTCCCGCTCGGCCCATCGCGATCGTCGGCCTCGGCGCCGTCATGCCGGACGCCCCGGACGGGGACGCCTTCTGGAACAACATCAAGAGCGGGCGCTACTCGATCCGCGTCGTGCCGCCCGGGCGGTGGGACCCGGCTCTCTACTACGACCCGGATCCGCACGCACAGGACAAGACCTACTCGAAGATCGGCGGCTGGGTCACCGACTTCGATTGGGACCCGTTGGCGTGGCGGCTGCCGATCCCGCCGAAGGTCAGTGACCAGATGGACGAGGGGCAACGCTGGTCCGTGGCCTGCAGTCGCGCTGCCCTGCTCGACGCCGGTTGGCCGAACGCGCCGCTCGATCCGGAACGCACCGCGGTGATCCTCGGCAACGCGATCGGCGGCGAGAAGCACTACGCCAGCAACCTGCGGATCCAGTTCCCCGAATTCGCCCGGTCGCTGCGTGAATCGCCGAGCTTCGTCGGTCTGCCCGAAAGCGTCCGTGAGTCGGTCCTTTCCGAGGTGAAGAAGACCTTCCGGTCCAAATTCTTGGAGATCACCGAGGACACGATGCCCGGAGAGCTGGCGAACATCATCGCCGGCCGGGTCGCCAACCTCTTCAACTTCCGCGGTCCCAACTTCACCACCGACGCCGCCTGCGCTTCCGGGCTGGCGGCGATCAGCACGGCGGCCGCCGGTCTCGCGCGGCACGAATACGACACCGCGATCTCCGGTGCGGTGGACCGCAACAACGGCGTCGGCGCCTTCGTCAAGTTCAGCAAGATCGGCGCCCTGTCGGCCACCGGTACCCGGCCCTTCGATGCCCGCGCGGACGGCTTCGTGATGGGTGAGGGAGCCGCGATCTTCGTGCTCAAGCGCCTCGAGGACGCCGAGCGGGACGGGAACCGGATCTACGCCGTGTTGCTCGGGGTCGGCGGTTCCTCGGACGGCAAGGGCAAGGGGATCACCGCTCCCAACCCGGTGGGACAGCGGCTGGCGCTGGAACGGGCGTGGAGCCAGGCCGGCTGCGATCCGCTGACCGCGGGCCTGGTGGAGGCGCACGGCACGTCGACGGCCGTCGGAGACGTCAACGAACTCGAGGCTTTGTCGTCCGTGTTCGGCCAGGGCGAGGCGAACGGGCGCACCGGCTCGATCGCGCTGGGGTCGGTGAAGTCGAACATCGGACATCTCAAGGCCGCGGCGGGCGTCGCCGGGCTGTTCAAGGCGGTGCGAGCGCTGGACGAGAAGGTGCTGCCACCGAGCCTGCACTTCGAGGAACCCAACCCGAACGTCGACTGGGACCACTCGGTATTCAGCGTGAACACCGAGCTGCGGGATTGGCCGGCCCCTACTTCGGGACCTCGGCGCGCCGGGGTGAGCGCCTTCGGTTTCGGCGGCACGAACTTCCACGTCGTGCTCGAGGAGTACGTGCCCGGGCGGTACCGGGCGGACGGGCCGCGGCAGTTCGCGGGCGCCGACGTGCCGCAGATGGACGTCCGCCCGGTGCTGGACCAGGCGGCCGGAACCGCACCGGTTAAGACCGAACCGGTCGGGGCCGAGGCGGTCGGGGCCGAGGCGGTCGGGGCCGCGACCTCGGCGAAGGCACCGCTGCGGGGCGCGCTGGTTGTCGGGGCCGAGGACGACGAGGCACTGGCGAAGCGGCTGGAGGAGGTCGTCTCCTCGGCCGCCGAGCTGGCTGCCACCCCGCCGGCCGCGCCGACTCAAGCCGACCTGAGGGCCCCCGTGCGCGTCGCCATCGACTTCGGCTGTGGCGACGGGCATGGCGATGGCGACGAACTGGCCGACAAGGCGGGGCGCGCCCTCAAGGCGCTGCGGTCAGGGCAGCCGCTGATGTGGCGGCCGCTCCGGGCCCGGGGGGTGTTCCTCGGTCGCGGTCCCGCGCCGAAGGTCGCCTTCCTGTACACCGGGCAGGGTTCGCAGTACGTCAACATGCTTGCCGGGTTGCGCGGCGTCGAACCGATCGTGGCCGAGACGTTCGCCGAGGCCGATCGGATCATGGAGCCGAACCTCGGCCGGTCGCTGTCCGAGTTCATCTTCATCGACCAGAACGACCCGGAGGCGTTGTCCCAGCTCGAGCAGCAGCTCCTGCAGACCGAGATCACTCAGCCCGCGGTACTAACCGTCGACGCGGCGCTCACCCGGCTGCTGGCCGCCTACGGCATCCGGCCGGACATGGTGATGGGACACAGCTTGGGGGAGTACGCCGCCCTGGTCAGCGCCGGATCGCTGACCGTCCCGGCCGCGCTCGATGCGGTCAGCGCGCGGGGCCGGGGGATGGCGAACCTGTCCATCCCGGACCGCGGGGCGATGGTGGCAGTGATGGCGCCTCTGACCACGATCGAGGAGGTCGTCGCCAGCATCGAGGGCAACGTCGTGGTGGCAAACGTCAACAGCTCCAGCCAGGCCGTCATCGGCGGAGCCACCGCCGCGGTGGAGCAGGCGGCCGAGGCGCTACGCGAGCTGGGCCACACCGCTATTCGGCTCCCGGTCAGCCATGCGTTCCATACCTCGATCGTCGCGCCGGTCAGCGAGCCGTTGATGGCGGCGCTCCGGCGGCTGGACGTCCAGGCGCCGCAGCTGCCGACGGTCAAGAACGTCGACGGCGGGTTCTACCCGACCTTCGCCGACCCGGCCGGGCCGGAGGCGCGCGAGGCCATGCTCGACATCCTGGGGCGCCAGGTCGCCTCGCCGGTGCAGTTCGTGAAGGGGCTGCAGACGCTGTACGAGGCCGGAGCCCGCGTCTTCGTCGAGGTGGGCCCGAAGAAGGCTCTGCAGGGATTCGCGGAGGACGTCCTCGTCGGCGGCGGTGCCGGCAGCCATGACGACGTCCTCACTCTGTTCACCAACCACCCCAAGTCGGGAGACGTCGTGGCCTTCAACCAGGCGTTGTGCGGTCTGTACGCAGCGGGTCTCGGAGCATCAGCCGACGGTAGGGCAGCCGAGGCCGGGCCGGTCCAGGAGGCGCCGTCGACACGTGCGGAGCAGGCAGGCGTCAGCGCCGCGTCCGCCGGTTCGGACGTCAGCAACGGCTCGGACGACGACCAGTACCGCGAACTCGGCAAGCTGTTCGCCGATCTCCTGGACCGCGGCCGGGCCATCCGGGAAGGGGCCGCACCGGTTCCGTCTCCACGAGCGGTGGAGCCGAGCGAGGCGCGCCCGACCCAGAAGCCCGTTGTGGTCACCGGAGCGTCGGTCGGGCTTCCCGGTACCGAGCGCGTGTTCGACGACGAGAACCTCGAGCGGATCCTGTCCGGCCAGCAGTTCATCGGGCCGGTGCCGGCCCGGTTCCTTCAGCAGATGGCCGACAAGCACATCACCCGGCTGGTCAAGTCGGAAGACGGTGGCGGCAGCTGGCTTACCCTCACCGACCCGAGCGAGATGATCAAACTCGCCGGGCGGGCGGGCGCCCTCGACCTCGTCGGCGAATTCGGGGTCGAGCCCGAGCGCGACGCCGCCCTGGACTCGGTCACCCGCCTCGCCATCGGTGCCGGATTCGACGCCATGCGTGATGCCGGCATCCCCCTCGTCCAGCACTACCGCACCACACACATCGGCAGCCGGCTGCCGGACCGGTGGGGTCTGCCCGACGCCATGCGGGACGACACGGGCATCATCTTCGCGTCCGCGTTCCCCGGCTACGACGAGTTCGAGGACGAGCTCGAGCGATACTTCACCGATCGGCAACGTCGGCACGAGCTGGCAACGCTCGAGACGCTTCGCTCGCTCGTTTCGGACGGGGAGGCGATCGGCGATGACCTCGACCGGCGCATTGTCGAGCTGAGCGAGGCGCTGAAAGCCGAGCCGTACGGGTTCGACCGCCGGTTCCTGTTCCGAGTCCTGTCGATGGGGCACTCACAGTTCGCCGAGATCATCGGTGCCCGCGGGCCCAACACCCAGATCAATTCGGCGTGCGCGAGCACCACGCAGGCGTTCGCTCTGGCCGAGGACTGGATCTCCGCCGGCCGGTGTCGCCGGGTCATTGTGATCTCGGCCGACAACGTCTCCGGCGATCAGCTGATGGATTGGGTCGGCGCTGGCTTCCTCGCCACCGGGGCCGCCGCGACCGACGAGCGGGTCGAGGACGCTGCTCTACCGTTCGACAACCGGCGGCACGGGATGATCATCGGCATGGGGGCGGCCGGGTTCGTCGTCGAATCCGCCGACGCCGCGACCGAGCGCGGGCTTCAGCCCATCTGCGAGGTCCTGTCCACCGTCACGGCCAACAGCGCCTTCCATGGCACGCGGCTGGACGTGGACCACATCGGTGGCGTCATGGAGCGGTTGGTCGCGCAGGCCGAACGTCGCGGTTACGACCGTCGGGAGTTGGCGCCGGAGCTGATGTTCGTCTCGCACGAGACCTACACCCCGGCGCGAGGAGGAAGTGCGTCGGCGGAGATCTCGGCCCTGCGTCGGGTCTTCGGTGAGCAGGCGGACGACGTCGTCATCACCAACACCAAGGGCTTCACCGGCCACGCCATGGGCGCCGGGGTGGAGGACTTCGTCGCGGTGAAGGCGCTGGAGACCGGGATCGTGCCGCCGATCGCCAACTTCCACGAGGTCGACCCCTCGCTCGGTGAGCTCAACCTCTCCCACGGCGGCGAACGCCCGGTGCGGTACGCGCTGCGGCTCGCGGCCGGCTTCGGCTCGCAGATCAGCATGTCGCTGCTGCGCTGGACGCCGGTGCCGGACGGGCTGCGGCGCAACCCGGCCCACGTTGGCTACCAGTACCGGATCGTCGACCCGGCCGCCTGGCAGGCGTGGCTGTCGCGGGTGACCACCCAGGACTCCCCGCAGCTGGAGATCGCCCAGCGCCGGCTGCGCGTCGTGGAGCCGAATCGGCCGAAGCCGCCCGGTGAGCCTGCGCGCCCCGCCACAGTTCCGGGGCAGCCAGTGCCGGAGCAGGCGGTTCCGGAGCAGCCAGTTCCGACACAGCTCGTTCCGGCGCCGCCAGCGCCAGCGGAAACGGGGCGGTTAGCCAGTCCGGCTCTACCGGTACAGCGCACCGCGGACGTCCTCCTGCCCGAAACGGTCCCGGTGACCGGCCGGGACGGGAACGCGGCACCGACTCCGGTTGCGGCAGACGCTCCGGTGGCTGTGGCGACCCTCGGTTCTGCCGCAACCTCGGATACGGCTGCTCCCGGTCTGGGGTTGGGCCGGGAGGAGATGGTTCTGCGGGTGTTGTCGGTGGTGGCGGAGAAGACGGGTTATCCGGCGGAGATGCTGGATTTGGATTTGGATCTCGAGGCGGATCTGGGGATTGACACGGTGAAGCAGGCGGAGGTGTTCGCCAGCATCCGGGGTGAGTTTGGTATT
>DATITC010000009.1:0-1984 GCA_035468175.1 Frankiaceae bacterium
TTCACGAACGTGATCACCAGCGCCCGCTGCGGGCCCGCCTCGCGGATGAGCTCGAAGAACAGTGCAAGGGCGACGGCCGTGCACACCGCGCCCAGGGTGACCACCGACAGCACGGCGCGCGGGGACGCCGTCGCGAACAAGTGCAGCTTCGGGACGGCGAAGACCGCGTACCCCAGTCCCGTGAACGTCAGGGCCACTGCACTGGCCGCGACGCCGGACACCTCCGGGAGCGCGCGGGTGACGACCAGCGGTCCGGTGGCGTAACCGACGACGACGATCGCCACGGCGAGCAGCGGCAGGACCGAGACCCGGCCGATGTCGAGCCCCAGCAGGACCACGATGCCGACGACGCCGACGCCCATGCCCAGCAGCCGGACCGGCGTGAGCCGGTCCTCCTCACCCAGCAGCCGGCCGGCCAGCGCGGCCATGAAGGGCACGGTGGCGACCAGCAGGCCAGTGAGCGAGCTCGACAGCGACTGCTCGGCGAAGGTCAGCAGGAACCACGGCGCAGCCATCTCCAGCACCGCGAACAGCAGCAGCGCGCGCCAGTGCCGCAGCGCCGGGCCCAGCTGACCGCGCGCGATGGTCCACGGCAGCAGCAGCGCGGCGCCGATCACGCAGCGCCCGAAGACGACGAGCGCCGGCGGGAACTCCCCCACCGCCACCTTGATCAGCAGGTAGGGGATGCCCCAGATCAGCGACATCGCGACGAAGAGCACCCAGCCGCGGCGGCTCACGGTCGCGCCTCAGCGACCCGGGCGAACCGCGCCAGCGACCGGCGCACACCGACGGCGACCAGCGGTCGGACCACGAGCCAGCCCAGGTCGAACAACCGGCCCCAGATACTCCAGGGGAAATAGAGCCGCTCGGTCCAGACGAAGGTGCAGTGCTCGCCCCGCGACTCGATCTCGAAGATGCCCGGCCCGCGGATGATCCGGCCGGTGTGCTGCACCTCGACCAGCCGGGGCGGCTCCCACTTCGTGATCACCATCGTGTCGAGCAGGCCCAGGTGTCGGCCACCCGGGAGCGGCACCCCCGTTCGTGCGGCCAGCCGACCCCCGACGCCCTGAGCCGGCCCGCCGACGGTCTCGACATCGGTGGCCAGCATCCACTCGCCCTGAGTGGTCCAGTCGGTCAGCACCGCCCAGACCCGCTCGGGCGAGGCGTCGACGTCGATCCGCTCGACGAGTTCAGGCATTGCGGTCCTCCCGATCGCCCTCGCCGACCT
Organism: Frankiaceae bacterium; assembly: GCA_035468175.1. Lineage (GTDB taxonomy): Bacteria > Actinomycetota > Actinomycetes > Frankiales > Frankiaceae > JAVEDQ01. The sequence continues at coordinate 1,229 of DATITC010000009.1, forward strand.
CGTTGCCGGCGTCCGGGCTCTCGGCAGAACCGCGGTCCTTGGCCGCATCTTCCCGATCGCGCAGACGCGCCCGGAGGACGGCGAGCTCGTCGTCCCGCCCCTCCAGGGCGAGCGCGAACTGGTCCAGCAGCCAATCCACCTCGGTCATCCGGTAGCCGCGGACCGCGACCGAGATCCGCAGCGCGCGGACGTCCTCGCCGGTGACCGCCCGGTCCTCGGGCAGCTCCACCGGTGACCGGTCCAGTTCGGCCGGCGGCTGGGTCTCGCCCCTGCCGAGCAGCAGCGAGGCACCGAGGAAGAGGACGCCGCCGACGAGGAGAACGCCGACGACGAAGCCCAGAAAGGCGAGCATCACGCCTCGAGAGGACCCTTCCCGGCGGGGATGTGCTGCATGCCGCCCCCACCGTCGCCGGCCCGTCGGGCGGTGTCGGCAGCCTGGATGACCTCGACGGCCTCCTCGACATCGTCGGTGAGGGTGAACAGGTCCATGTCGACCTCGTTGATGGTGCCCGCTTCCAGCAGCGTCGAGCGGATCCAGGAGACCAGCCCGCCCCAGTACTCCGTGCCGAAGAGGACCACCGGGAACCGGGTCACCTTGCGGGTCTGCACCAGGGTCAGCGCCTCGAACAGCTCGTCCAGGGTGCCGAACCCGCCGGGGAGGATCACGAACGCCTGGGCGTACTTCACGAACATCGTCTTGCGCACGAAGAAGTAGCGGAACGCGATGCCGACGTCGACCCACTCGTTGAGGTCCTG
>DATITC010000010.1:0-59956 GCA_035468175.1 Frankiaceae bacterium
CGAGCGACGTCTCGGCCATCGCGTAGCGGGGGAGGGCGAACAGCTGGGCGTCCGGCTGCTGACCAGGCTCTGAGGGGTCCCGGTCGTCAGATGTCTCCGAAGGGACGGTTTCCTCAGAAGGGACGATGCGCCCGGCGTCGACAGCCACGTCCAACGCAGCCTCCGGGTCCTGCACCCCACGGCTGCGGGCCCCACCCAGCAGCGACGCCCGCGTCGCGGCCGTGTCTCCGGTCCGGGCCGCCAGGGTGAGCAGGTGGACCAGCACCGCCGGCCCGCGTCCGGGCGCGAACCGGTCCACACCGAGTCGACGAGCCAGCCGGTCGGCGGCGGCGAGGTCGGCGTCGCCGGCGTCCAGCAGCCGCCACGGGTCGTCGCCGAGCTGTCCCGCCGCCCCGGGGCCGAGCGCCGCGGTGACGCCGAACGCCATCCGAGCCGGCAGCCCGGCCGGGACGAGCATCGCCACCACGTCGTAGCGGGGCCGCGCCTGAGCGAAGGCGGTGACGAGCTTCGCCGCACGGGTCGCGCTCACACCGTCGATCCCGGCCAACGCATGCTCGGTCACGTCATCGGGTCGCCGGATGCCGGCCGCGGGCAGGCGGGCCGCGACGGTCTTGCCCAACAGCGGCCACAGCCCGGCACCGCAGAACGCGTCGAAGACTTCGGCCTCGTCGGAATCGGCGGTTCCGGCGGCGGTCACGGCGGACGTCATCCCCAGGTCAAACGCTCGGGGTAGCCGAAGGTCGGGGCCGAGACGTCGTCCAGCGCGTCCCGGATCGTCGAGGGGAGCACCACCGTCTCCGACTCGAGCGAGGCTTCCAGCTGGGCCGCGGTGCGGGCGCCCACGATCGGCGCCACCACCCCCGGGCGGTCCCGCACCCACGCCAGCGCCACCGCCACCGCCGAAACCCGGAGCCCTTCGGCCGCCGTCCGCACCGCGTCGACGACCCGGTTCGCGTTCTCGGTGAGGTACGGCGCGACGAACCGGCTCCACGCCGGCGATGCGGCCCGGGAGCCGTCCGGGGCGTCTCCGCGGTAGCGCCCGGCGAGCACTCCCCGGCCGAGCGGGGACCAGGGGAGCAGGCCGAGGCCGGTGTGCTCCGCCGCCGGCACGACCTCCCGTTCGACGCCGCGGGCGAGCAGCGAGTACTCGACCTGCGTCGATACCAGCGGCGCGCGCGTGGGCAGCGACTTCTGCCAGGTCGCCGCGGCCGCGGTCTGCCAGCCGCTGTAGTTCGAGATACCGGTGTAGCGGACCTTTCCGCTGGTGACCGCCGCGTCGAGTGCGGCGAGCGTCTCCTCAAGCGGGGTCCCGTCGTGCCAGGTGTGGACCTGCCACAGGTCGATGTGGTCGGTCCGGAGCCGCCGCAGGGAACCGTCCAGAGCGTCCAGGAGCCGTCGGCGTGACGTTCCCTCACCCAGCGGGCCGCTCCCGGCGCGTGCCCCGGCCTTCGTGGCGAGGACCACATCGGAGCGGGCCTCGGCGTCGGCGAGTAGCCGGCCGAGGATCCGTTCGGACTCGCCCCCGGCGTAGACGTCGGCGGTGTCGATCAGTGTGCCGCCGGCGTCCCGGAAGGCGCGCAGCTGGGCACCGGCCTCGCTCGCGTCGGTGTCCCGACCCCACGTCATCGTGCCGAGGGCCAGCCGGGACACGGCAAGGCCGCTGCGGCCCAGAGGTCGGTGCTCCACGAGCTGTCACCCTAGACAGGGAGGCGCCCGGCCCGGCGGCTCCGGCGCGCTCCTGGGGACAGATCGATCGATGAGGGCCCTCTCATCGGCCCTCGGCTAAGGTCTGACGACGCCAGGCCGATGCCGCAACGGGGTTCGGCCGGGCCGCGGTTCCGACCGCCGCAGCACGCACTGACACATCACGAACCGTCACATCACAACCTTCGCGAGGGGAGCCGGCGATGAAGCTCGGCCTCAATCTCGGCTACTGGGGCCTCGGCAACGACGGCGACAACCTCGCCGTGGCCCAGGAAGCCGATCGGCTCGGCTACTCCGTCGTCTGGGCCGCGGAGGCCTACGGCTCGGACACCGCCACCGTCCTGACCTGGATCGCCGCGCAAACCCGCAACGTCGACGTCGGCAGCGCCGTCTTCCAGATCCCAGCGCGCACCCCGGCGATGACGGCGATGACCGCGGCAACGCTGGACACGCTGTCCGGCGGCCGTTTCCGGCTCGGACTCGGCGTCAGCGGGCCGCAGGTCAGCGAGGGCTGGCACGGCGTGCGTTTCGACGCGCCACTCGGCCGGACCCGCGAGTACATCGACATCGTGCGCATGGCGCTGCGCCGCGAGAAGGTGCAGTACAGCGGGAAGTACTACACGCTTCCGCTGCCGGACGGGCCCGGCAAGGCGCTCAAGCTGACGGTCCACCCGGTCCGCGAGTCGATCCCGATCTACCTCGCCGCAGTTGGCCCGAAGAACCTCGAACTCTCCGGCGAGGTCGCTGATGGCTGGTTGTCCATCTTCCCGAGCGCGAAGAACCTGGACGACTCCATTGCCCCGATCCGCGCCGGCCGCGAGAAGGTCGGGAAGACACTCGACGGGTTCGACGTCGTGGCCAACGTCGGCGTGAACCTCGACCCCGACCTCGAGGTCGCCGCCGCGCCGCTGAAGCTGAACGCGGCGCTGTACATCGGCGGGATGGGCAGCCGGGAGAAGAACTTCTACAACGCCCACGCCCAACGGCTCGGCTACGTCGACGAGGCCAAGCAGATCCAGGATCTGTACCTCGGCGGCGACAAGCAGGCCGCGGTCGCGGCGGTACCGACCGGCTTCGTCGACGACACCTCACTGCTGGGTCCGGTCGAACGCATCGCGGACAAGATCGTCGCCTATGCCGAGGCCGGGGTCACAACGTTGTCGATCGCGCCCGCCGCCTGGGAGCTCGAAGCGCGGCTGGAAATCGTCCGGGCCGTCGCCGCGGCCCTCGACCGGTCAGGAGTCGGGAGCTGAACTACTTCCAGGGCGGGGTCCTCGGTGCCGTCGAGGGTCTCACCGAATTCCTGCCGGTCTCGAGCACCGCCCACCTCACCGTCGGCGAGAAGCTGTTCAACCTGAAGATCGACGATCCGCAGGTCACGGCGTTCACCGCGGTGGTGCAGTTCGGCGCGATCATCGCCGTGCTGATCTACTTCCGGAACGACCTGATCCGGCTCATCGGCGCCGGTCTCCGGGCTCTCGGTTCGCCGGCCGCCCGCCGGGACCCGGACGCGAAGCTGGCGGGCTACATCGTCGTCGGCTCGATCCCGGTGGGCATCGTCGGGCTCGCGGCCAAGAGCCTCATCGAGGGACCGTTGCGGAACCTCGTGGTGATCGCGTTCGCCCTCATCGCGTGGTCCGGCGTCATGGTCTACGCGGAGGCGCACGCCGCCGGTAATCGCGGTGAGCGGCAGCTGACGCTGAAGGACGTGCTGGTGATGGGCCTGGTGCAGTGCATCGCCCTGCTGCCCGGTATCTCCCGATCGGGAGCGACGATCAGCGCCGGCCTGCTGCGCGGGGTCACCCGCGTGGAAGCGACCCGGTTGTCGTTCTTCCTGGCCATCCCGGCGCTGACCGCGGCGACGGTGCTCGAACTGCCGAAGGCGGTGAAGAACCACGCGGACATCGGACCGACCGTGTTGGGGATCATCGTGGCCTTCGTCGTCGCCTACGCCTCGATCGCGTTCCTGCTCCGGTTCGTCGCCAGCCACAAGATCACGGCCTTTGTGCCGTACCGCCTGGCCGCGGGCGCCGTGCTGCTCGTCTTGCTCGCGACGAACGTCGTCTGAGTACGCCTGACGGGGTCTGACGGCGTCCGGCCCCACAGGGCAGGATGAGGACATGCCCACCGTCGTTCTCGTCCGGCACGGACTGACCGAGATGACCGGGCCGAAGCTGGCCGGCTGGACACCCGCGCTCGGTCTCGACGACCGGGGCCGCAAGCAGGCCGAGGCTGTCGCCGAACGGCTGCGGCCGTTGCCGTTCGCTGCCGCGGTGAGCAGTCCGCTGGACCGCTGCCTGCAGACGGCCGAGACCATCCTGGCCGGCCGGGGCGGCCCGGCGCTCGAGGTCGATGACCGGCTCGGCGAGTGCCGCTACGGCGACTGGACCGGCAAGGAGCTCAAGACCCTCGCCAAGGACCCGCTGTGGAAGGTCGTCCAGATGCATCCCAGCGCGGTCGTCTTTCCCGGTCCCGAGGGGGAGCCGCTGCGGGAGACGCAAGCACGAGCCGTCGCCGCCATCCGGGAGGGCAACGCCCGGGTGGAGAAGGAAGCCGGGCCGGACGCGGTGTGGCTCGCCTGCAGTCACGGTGACGTGATCAAGGCGATCGTGGCCGATGCGCTCGGGCTGCACCTCGACCTGTTCCAACGGATCAGCGCTGACCCGTGCTCGGTCACCGTGATCCGCTACACCGACCTACGCCCGTTCGTCGTCCGGATGAACGACACCGGCGGCGACGTCAGCGCCCTCGTCCCGCCGACGAAGAAGCGCCGCCGGAAGGCGTCGTCGGACGCCGCGGTCGGTGGCGGCGTGCCGGGCCAGGTCTGAGGCCCGGTTCTGTCAGCCGGGTGGGTGCCGCCGTAATAGGGTCGGGAACACCATGCCGCGACAGGTATTCGTCTTCGACAACCCGGAGCGGTTCGTAGCTGGAACCGTCGGGCAGCCCGGCGAGCGCACGTTCTTTCTCCAGGTACGCGACCGCGGCCGACTCGTGAGCGTCGCGATGGAGAAGGGCCAGATCGCGGCGCTCGCCGAGCGGGTCGAGACGCTGCTCGGCGAAGTCCGCCGCACCGCGGCCGTGCCGACCACCGCCGACGAAGACGTCGCGCCACTCGACGTCCCGGTCGAGGAGGAGTTCCGGGTCGGGGCGCTGGCGCTCGGCTGGGACCCGGAGGACGAGCTGGTGGTGCTGGAGGCGCAGGCCCTGTCCGAGGCGCCGGCGGAGCCGATGTCGGACGAGTCGGAGGGGCCGGACGTGCTCCGGGTACGGATCACCGCCGAGGCGGCGCGGAGCTTCGCGACCCGCGCGTTGCGGGTGGTGGCGGCGGGTCGGCCGCCGTGTCCTTTGTGCGGGCTGCCGCTGGACCCGAGCGGGCACATCTGCCCGCGCCAGAACGGGCACCGCCGAGGAGCGGACGCGTGAGTCGACGCGGACATCCGTCGCAGGGCGGGACATGAACCCCCTCGAGGCCGGCGGCATGACCCCCGCCGGACTCGATGACGCCCTCGAGCTGCTACGCCACGGGGAACTCGGACTCGAGGGACGGCTGCTGGACGCCAGCAACGCCACCCTCTACTGCACCATCCGCTGGCAGGACCTGGACGGCTGCTGCGTCTACAAGCCGGTCCGCGGTGAGCGCCCGCTGTGGGACTTCCCGGACGGCAGCCTCGCCGAGCGTGAGGTCGCCGCCTACGAGGTGAGCGCCGCGACCGGGTGGGCGATCGTCCCGCCCACGGTGCTGCGCGACGGTCCGTTCGGACTCGGGATGGTGCAGCTGTGGATCGAGATCGATGAGTCGGTCGATCTGTCCGTGCTGGCCCGCTCGAAGCATCCGGACCTTCGTCGCATGGCCCTGTTCGACGCCGTCATCAACAACGCCGACCGCAAGGGCGGGCACCTCCTTCCCACCGTCGAAGGGCACGTCTACGGCGTCGACCACGGCGTCGCGTTCCACGTCGAGGACAAGCTGCGCACGTTGCTGTGGAACTGGCGCGGCCGGCGCATCGCACCGGAGGAGCGCGCGACGCTCGAGCAGCTGCGCGCCGACACCACGCTGCTCAACCGGCTGACCGAGTTGTTGACGCCGAACGAGGTCGCCGCCTACGACCGCCGGCTCGAACGGCTGCTCAGCACCGGGGTCTTCCCGCAGCCGTCCGGTGACTGGCCGGCGATCCCGTGGCCACCGTTCTGATGCTCGGTACTGGTGAAACCGCTCAGTAGTAGATGCGGCTGACGGTCTCCGCGATGCAGACCGGCTTGCTGCCGCCTTCGACCTCCAACGTCGAGGTCACGACGGTCTGCACGGCTTCGCCGACCATGGAGGCCTCGGTGAGCACCAGCGTCGCGCGGACCTTGCTACCGACCGGCACCGGCGCGGGGAAGCGCACCTTGTTGGAGCCGTAGTTGACGCCCATCTTGGCGCCCTCGCTGCTGAACACCTGCCAGGACAGCATCGGGACGAGCGAGACGGTGAGAAATCCGTGGGCGATCGGGCCGCCGAACGGGCTCTCCTTCTTGGCGCGCTCGACGTCGACGTGGATCCACTGGTGGTCGCCGGTGGCATCGGCGAACTTGTTCACCATGTCCTGGGTGATCTCGACCCAGTCGCTGGTGCCGAGGGTCTCGCCCTGGGCGTCGAGCCACTGCTGAGCACTGGTGAAGGTCCGCACGTTCTGCCTCCTGAGGTCACTGTTCGCTGACCGGGCGAGCCGGTCCGGATGCTCCGGCGGGGCATGGCCGCGCCGGTACTGTCCCGAGTATGCGTGCGTGGTCGGCCCCCGAACTTCCTCGGTTGCCGGGCACGGGGTTGCCGCTCCGGATCTACGACACGGCGGGGGCCGAGGTCCGGCCGCTGGCACCGGGGGCCACGGCGACGATGTACGTCTGCGGCATCACCCCCTACGACGCGACACACCTCGGCCACGCCGCCACCTACCTCGCCTACGACATACTCCAGCGCGTGCTCCGCGACGGCGGTCACGACGTCACCTACGTGCAGAACGTGACCGACGTGGACGACCCGCTGCTCGAACGGGCCATCCGCGACGGTGAAGACTGGCGCGAGCTAGCCGTGCGGGAGACCGAGCGATTCCGCGGCGACATGGAAGCGCTACGAATCCTGCCGCCGGCGCACTACGTCGGCGCCGTCGAGGCTATCCCCCTGATCGTGCGGCTCATCGAATGCATCCGCGAACGGGGCGCTGCCTACGACATCGAGGGCGACCTGTACTTCTCGGTGTCGTCAGCGCCACGCTTCGGCGAGGTCGGATCCTTCTCGCACGCGCAGATGGTGCAGCTGGCGGCCTCCCACGGCGGCGACCCGGAGCGTCCGGGCAAGAAGGATCCGCTGGATCCACTGCTGTGGCGGGCGGAACGGCCGGGCGAACCCGCCTGGGACTCGCCGTTCGGCCCCGGCCGCCCCGGCTGGCACGTCGAGTGCGCGGCCATTGCCCTCGAGCACCTCGGCGACACCATCGACGTGCAGGGCGGTGGGACGGACCTCGTCTTCCCGCACCACGAGTGCGGGGCGGCGCACGCCGAGGTGGCTACCGGAGTGTGGCCGTTCGCCCGGGCGTACGTGCACGCGGCGATGGTGGCCTACCAGGGCGAGAAGATGTCCAAGTCGCTGGGCAACCTGGTCTTCATCTCGAAGCTCCGGGAGGGCGGGGCCGACCCCGGCGCGATCCGGTTGGCACTGCTCCCGCACCGGTACGGCGACGCGTGGGAGTGGACCGACGAGGAGCTGGACGCCGCCTCCGAGCGGCTGGCGCGCTGGCGGGAGGCGGTTGCCCGTCCCTCCGGTCCTTCCGCGGAGGCGCTGCTGGCGCGGGTCCGCGAGCGGCTGGCCGACGACCTGGACACGCCGATGGCCCTGCTGGCGGTCGACCGCTGGGCGCGCGAGGCGGTCACCACAGGCGGCCGGGACACCGCGGCACCCGGGCTGGTGCGGGACCTGGTCGACGCCCTGCTGGGGGTTCGGCTGTAGGTGCGGCCGCGGGTTCGCCCGCCCGGCTGCCGAAGATCGACGGCATCCAGGTGCACCTTGGATGTCCGGTTCGCCCGCCTCCGGCCGTGCTCGACGGGCACTCGGCTGCTGTGGATCTTGCCTGTGGACGGCGGACGACGCGGCGAGCGGAACCCTGACACGGTGCCGATGTGCTTCCGGTCGCCCTCGAACGCCCCTTCACGGTGGAGCAGGCGCGTGCTCTCGGCATTCACAGTCGGGCACTGCATCGTCTGCTGCGGGCCGACCTCTGCCAGAAGCTCGATGACGGCCGGTACCGGCTGACCGAACCGACGGATGAGGTCAAGCTGGCCCTCGTCGGACTCGGTCCTGACGCGGTGCTCAGCGGCGAGAGCGTCGCCGCCTTCCTCGACTGGCCACTGCCGTCGTCACCGACGAAGGTGCACGTCGCAGTTCCCCGATCGAGCAGCCGGAAGACGTGGCCGGGGGCGGTCATCTCCAGCCGACGGCTCGCCGCGGACGAGACGTGCGAGCTCCGCGGCACCCGCCTGACGACACCGGAGGTCGCCGCGATCGACCTCGCCGCATCGTTGGCGCTCAAGGACGCCGTCGTGCTGCTCGATGCCGCGCTACGGAAGGGCAACCTGTCGATCAAGGGGCTTCGTAAGCGACTCGTCCGGCGGCGGCGATTCCCCGGCACGACCATCGCGGCGCGGGCGGTGCGACTCAGTCATAAGGCACGGCAGTCGCCGTTGGAGTCCGAGTTCCGCGTACTCGTCCACGAAGCCGGGTTGCCTTCGCCGACCGAACAGTTCGACGTGCGAAAGAACGGGGTGTTCATCGGTCGGCCGGACTTCGCCTGGCTGGATCATCGGCTGCTCGTCGAGGTCGACGGCTGGGAGTTCCACCGACTGTGGGAGGCGTTCGTCAACGACCGCCGGCGGCAGAACGCGCTGGTGCTGAACGGGTGGCGGGTCCTCCGCTTCACCGCCTGCGATCTGCGCGACCGGCCGGAGGATGTGGTCGCTGAAGTCCGAGCGGCCTTGCTCAGCGCATGATCAGCGGCAGCCGAGTCGCGTCGCGACCCAGGAAAACCAGGGCGGATCGGGCGGATGGAGCGCACCTCGATGCCGTTGATCTTCCGAGCGCGCCCGGACCGACCCGCCTACTCGTTCCCGCGACGTCGCAGGTAGCGCTCGAATTCGGCGGCGATCGCGTCGCCGCTGGCCTCGGGCAAGGTGTCCTCCGGCTCGCGGGACTCCAGCGAGCGCACGTAGTCGGCGACGTCCGAGTCCCCGGCGGCGAGCTCGTCGACCTGGCGCTCCCAGGCCCGCGACCGCTCGACCAGGTCGTCCAGCGGGACGGCGACGTCGAGCAGGTCCTCGACGCGCCGCAGCAAGGCGAGCGTGGCCTTGGGGCACGGAGGTTGGGCGACGTAATGCGGCACCGCGGCCCAGAACGACACGGCGGGGATGGCCGCCGTGTGGCACGCCTCCTGGAACACGCCCACGATGCCGGTCGGCCCCTCGTACCGGGACGGGTCCAGGTTGAGGCGGGACGCGGTGCTGGGGTCGGTCGCCGTCCCGCTGACCGGCACCGGTCGGGTGTGCGGGGTGTCGGCCAGCAGCGCACCGAGCGTGGTGACGAGGTCGACGCCGAGTGCATGCACCGCCTCGACCAGCTCGGAGCAGAAGCCGCGCCAGCGCATGTTGGGTTCGAGGCCGCGGACGAGCACCAGGTCCCGGCGGCTCTCCGGCAACCGGGCCACGGAGATCCGGGTGGTCGGCCAGGAGATGCGGCGCAGGCTGTCGTCGACAACGGCGACGGTGGGTCGGTTGACCTGGAAGTCGTAGTAGTCGTCCGGGTCGACGGCGCCGACGGCGTGGGCGTCGAAGACCATCTCGAGGTGCTCGACGGCCGCCGTGGCGGCGTCGGCGGCGTCGTTCCACCCTTCGAAGGCCGCGATCATCATCGGATCGCGAAGCACGCCGACGCCCTCGAACTCAATCATGTGCCACCTCCCGCCAGGTCGTCGGCTGCGGCCCGGATCAAGCCAGTGACAAGGGCCGGCCAACGCAAAGGTACGTCGTGATCGCTCCCGGCCCAGGACATCAGGCGCGGGCGTGCCACCAGGCGGGCGGCGTCACGCAGTCCGGCCGCTTTGGCCGCGGACCACTCACTCGGGCCCGCTGCTTCGACGGGAGTACACGCCACGAGCCAGCACGGTACGGCGATGTGCGGGAGGACCTGTTCCGGATCGAGATCGAGGAGCGCAGCCAGCGCGTCCCGGTGCGCCACGGGAGCGTCGGCGGGGAGCAGGGTGGTCCGCAGCGCCGCCTGTTCGGCCGCCGTCCGACGCGGGGTGAATCCGCCGTCGATCGCCACCACGCCGAGAGCGCGGCCGGGATGCCGGGCCGCCAGGGTCAGGGCGACCGCGCCGCCCCAGCTGTGCCCGACCACGAGCACCCGCGAGAAGCCGAGGGCGTCCAGAGCGGTGACCGCGTCGTCCGCGAAGGCGGCGAGCGAATGGTCGCTGCGGTCACCCGACTCGCCGTGCCCGCGCGCGTCCAGCGCCAGTGCAGGCAGCGGCCGCAGATTCGGTGCGACGCGGTCCCAGACCCGCCGGTCGGCGCCAAGTCCGTGCAGCAGGAGCACCGCCGGACCGGCGACATCCGCCCGTCCGGGCCAGCGGGTGGCCCGGAGCCGGACGTCGCGGCCGGGGAGATCGAGGTCGATGCCGCCGCCGGGGGCGGCACCCCCATCCGGTGGTGGGGTCAGCGGCCCGACGTCGTGTGGACGATCAGGAAGTCGCACTTCGCCTGGTGGGCGATGTTCGCCGGCACCGAACCGAGCAGTCGTCCGCCGAAGCGGTTCAGCCCACGGTTACCGACGACGAGGAGGTCGACCTGCTCCTCGAGAGCCGCCTTGAGCAGCGCGTCGGCCGCGTCGCCCTCGATCGGCCTCTTGAGGATGTCCGTAGCACCGAACCGTCTGGCCCGGTCCTCGGCGTCCTGCAACACGGAGTCTGCCGGGGTGGAGCCGTGCACCTTGTAGGCGTCGTGCCCGAGTTCGATCGCGGCCCGGGACTCCTCACGGCGATCCATCGGGAAGTACGCGCAGACGAGCACGAGTTGCGCACCCGCCCCGGCGGCGACGGCCGCCGCGCGATCCACGGCGCCGTAGGAGGACTCGGAGCCGTCCGTGCCCACCAACACCTTTCGGTAGCCACTGTCGACCACTGTGCCTCCTGCTTGCTCGGACGCGGGTGCCGGACCGTACCGTCCGACTCCGGAGGATTCTGCACCGCATAGGCGTCGGAGGTCGGGTTCGTTGTCAGGCTCTGGAGATGTTCCCCAGGAACTCGATCGGCGGCTGCGGTCGTTCTGTGATCTGCGCGTCGCCGACGTGCGGGAGTCGGCCGGCCGCCACGAGTACGACGGCGTGGTTCAGGATCTGTCGCCCGCGGCTGTCCGCGCCGGCGTGGAGGACCTCGACATGGCGTGGTTCGACGACCCGCCGCCGAAGGATGCCTTCGACGAGAAGCTGCTGGACCACGGGGCCACGGCGCTGCGTCTGGTCTTAGGAATGCTCGAAGACCACCGGCGTAACCCGGTGCACCACCTCGCCAACCTCGACCTCGCCGGTTACGACCGGGACTACGCGCCGGTCGAGGAGCGGATGCGGGCTCGGCAGCGACACCTGGCCGCGTGGCCCGATGCCGTCGACGCTGCGGTCGAGGCGCTCGACCGCGTGCCGGCGCCGACCGCCCGGGCGCTGCTGCCGGCGCTGCGGGGGCTGACCGAAGGCGTTACCGACGTGCGCGCGCTGAGGGCCGCGGGGCGGCTGATCGAACACGTGGGAGGGTTCTCGCGCAGTGGCGACGAGAGCGCCGCCTACGACGGCGAAGAACTGCTGATGCTTTTGTGGGCGGAGGACGCCATCGTGTTCGACCTCGGCCCCCTCGCCGAACGCGCCGACGCCGAGCGGAACCGACTGCGCGAGCTGCTGGTCGACGCCTGCCGTCGCCTCGACGCCAACCGCACACCAGCCGAGCTGGTGCCCGAGCTGCTCCGCGACCACCCGCAGACGCCGGAGGAGATCTACGCCGAGGCCCGGGCGCTCATCGGCGAGGCAACGGCCTTCACCGTCGAACGGGGACTGCTCGCCGAGCCGGGCGGGGAGTGCCTCGTCGGTCCCGCGCCGCCGTCGCGCCGGTGGGCGATGGCGATGATGTCCTGGTCCGCTGCCTACGAACCGGACGGGCCGTCCTGGTACCACGTCACCCCACCCGACCCGTCCTGGTCGGACGAGGCACGTGAAGAATGGCTATCGGTGTTCAGCCGCACCACGCTGCCGGCGATCACGGTGCACGAGGTGACCCCGGGCCACTACGCCCACGGCCGCGCGCTGCGCCGGCTGACCAGCCACGCGCGGCGGCTCGTCGCCTCGTCGGGCTTCATCGAGGGCTGGGCGCACTACGCGGAGGAGCTGTTCGTGGAGGAGGGCTTTCGCGCCGCCGACCCCCGCTACGCGATCGGCGTCTACGTCGAAGCGCTCATCCGGGTAACCCGCCTCGCCGTGTCGCTGGGCGTACACACCGGCGCGATGACGGTCCAGGAGGGTGCGCGACGCTTCGAGGCCGATGCCTTCCAGCGCGGTCCGGCGGCGGTCGCCGAGGCGGAGCGGGCCACCTTCGACCCGACGTACGGGCGGTACACGCTCGGCAAGCTGGAGATCCTGGGCGCCCGGGACCGGGCGCGGGCGGCCTGGGGGAGCGGCTACAGCCATCGTCGCTTCCACGAGGCGCTGCTCGCCGCCGGCGCTCCACCGCTGGGACTGCTCGACGAGGCGGTCGCGCGCGGGTGACGTTCGCCGCGAGACAATCGCGCGAAGAACGGATAAGCAGAGGACCACGAATTCGACGCGGTCCACGGCCGATAACGAGCGGACTTGGCGCTCTCGCTAAGCTGGGCCGATGCGTCCCGACTTATTGTCCGTGTTGTCCGAACGTGTCGTCGTCGCCGACGGGGCCATGGGCACCATGCTGCAGGAGGCTGGCGGACCCGACGGTTTGTCCCTCGATGACTTCGAGGGCTACGAGGGCTGCAACGAGATCCTGAACGTTTCGCGCCCCGATGTGGTCAAGACCGTGCACGCCGAATACTTCGCTGTGGGCGTCGATGCCGTCGAGACCAACACCTTCGGCTGCAACCTCGCAAACCTCAACGAGTACGACATTCCCGAGCGGATCTACGAGCTCTCCGAGTCGGGTGCGCGGCTCGCCCGCGAGGTCGCCGACGACTTCTCCACCCCGGACCAGCCCCGCTACGTGATCGGATCCATCGGTCCGGGCACCAAGCTGCCGACGCTCGGTCACGCGCCGTACGCCGCGCTGCGCGACGCCTACCAGCAGGAGGTGGCCGGCCTGCTCGACGGTGGCGCCGACGCGTTGCTGGTGGAGACGGCGCAGGACCTGCTGCAAGCGAAGGCCGCGCTGGTGGGCGCCAAGCGGGCGATGAAGGCGGCGGGGCGGAAGATTCCGCTGATCGCCCAGGTCACCATCGAGCAGACCGGCACGATGCTGCTTGGTTCCGAGATCGGCGCCGCACTCACCGCGCTGACCCCGCTCGGCATCGACCTCATCGGCCTGAACTGCGCCACCGGCCCGGCCGAGATGACAGAGCACCTCCGGCACCTGGCCGAGTACTCGCAGATTTCGCTGTCCTGCATGCCGAACGCCGGGCTTCCGGTCCTCGGCAAGGACGGCGCCGAGTACCCGCTCTCGCCCAAGGAGCTTGCCGACGCGCACGACAGTTTCACCACCGAATACGGACTTTCACTGGTCGGCGGCTGCTGTGGCACGACGCCGGAGCACCTGCGACAGGTCGTCGAGCGGGTCCGCGGCCGTGAGGTCGTCCGTCGCAAGCCGACCTTCGAAGCCGCCGCGTCGTCGCTCTACTCGAGCGTTCCGTTCCGCCAGGAATCCTCCGTGTTGATGGTGGGGGAACGGACCAACACCAACGGCAGTAAGGCCTTCCGCGAGGCGCTGCTCGACAGCAACTGGAACAACGTCATCGAGATCGCCCGTGACGCAGCCCGCGACGGGGCGCACATGAGCGACGTCTGCGTCGACTACGTCGGCCGCGACGGCGCCATCGACATGCACGAGGTCGCCGGCCGCTACGCCACCGCGAGCACGCTGCCGCTCATGCTGGACTCCACCGAGCCGGCCGTCATCGAAGCCGGGCTCGAGCGCCTCGGCGGCCGCTGCCTGATCAACTCGGTCAACTTCGAGGACGGCGACGGCCCCGACTCCCGCTGGGCGAAGGTGCTGCCGATCATCACCGAGCACGGTGCTGCGGTGGTGGCCCTGACCATCGACGAAAAGGGCCAGGCCCGCACCGCCGAGGAGAAGGTCGCCATCGCCGAGCGGCTGATCGCCGACCTCACGTCGAAGTGGGGCATCAACGAGGCCGACATTTTCGTCGACACCCTGACGTTCACCCTGGGCACCGGCCAGGAGGAATCGCGCAAGGACGGCGAAGCGACGATCAACGCCATCCGAGAGCTCACGCGCAAGCACCCGGACGTCCAGACGATCCTCGGTCTGTCCAATATCTCCTTCGGACTCTCACCGGTCTCCCGCGTTGTGCTGAACAGCGTGTTCCTGCACGAGTGCCAGCAGGCCGGCCTGGGCGCGGCCATCGTGCACGCGTCGAAGATCCTGCCGATGAACCGGATTCCGGACGAGCAGCGCGAGGTCGCGCTCGACCTCATCTACGACCGGCGCAGCGCGGACTACGACCCGCTGACCCGTTTCCTCGACCTGTTCGCCGGGGTCACGAGCAGCGCAGATGCGAAGCAGTCGCGCGCCCAGGAGCTCGCCGCCCTCCCGCTCGACGAGCGGCTCCAGCGCCGGGTCATCGACGGCGAGCTGAACGGGCTCGAGGCCGACCTCGACGAGGCCCTGAAGGAGCGCAAGGCGCTCGAGATCGTCAACGACACGCTGCTCGCCGGCATGAAGACCGTGGGCGAGCTGTTCGGCTCCGGCCAGATGCAGCTGCCGTTCGTGCTGCAGTCCGCTCAGGTGATGAAGACCGCGGTCGCGCACCTCGAGCCGCACATGGAGAAGCTCGAGGACGACGAGGGCAAGGGCACGATCGTGCTCGCCACGGTCAAGGGCGACGTGCACGACATCGGCAAGAACCTGGTCGACATCATCCTGTCGAACAACGGCTACACGGTCGCCAACATCGGCATCAAGCAGCCGGTTGCCGCGATCCTCGACGCGGCCATCGAGCACAAGGCCGACGCGATCGGCATGAGCGGTCTCCTCGTGAAGAGCACGGTGATCATGAAGGAGAACCTCGTCGAGATGAACACGCGGGGCATCTCCACCCCCGTGCTCCTCGGTGGTGCCGCGCTCACCCGCAACTACGTCGAGCAGGACCTGGCCGAGATCTACGATGGCCGGGTCCGCTACGCCCGCGACGCCTTCGAGGGTCTGCGGCTCATGGACACGGTCATGGCGGTCAAGCGGGGCGAGCAGCCGCCCGAGGCGCTCGCGCCCAAGGCCCGCACCCGGGTACGGACGCAGCCGACCGAGGTGCCGGAGGCCGAGCCGGGCGGCCGTTCCGACGTCGCCACCGACATCGTCGTGCCCGAACCGCCGTTCTTCGGAGACCGCCTGGTCCGTGGGCTGCAGCTCAAGGACTACGTTCACTACCTCGACGAGCGAGCCACGCTGCTCGGCCGCTGGGGGCTGCGGGCGTCCAAGGGCGGCGCGGGTCCGTCCTACGACGAGCTGGTCGAGACCGAGGGCCGCCCGCGGATCCGCGCCTGGCTGGACCGGATCCAGTCCGAGCAGATGCTCGAGGCCGCCGTGGTCTACGGCTACTTCCGCGCGGTGAGCAAGGACGAGGACCTCATCGTGCTGTCCGAGAGCGGCGAGGAGTTGACCCGCTTCACCTTCCCGCGCCAGCGCCGCGACCGCCGGCTCTGCATCGCCGACTTCTTCAAGTCTCAGGATTCCGGCGAGACCGACGTCGTCGGCTTCCACATGGTCACGGTTGGCTCGAAGATCAGCACGGTGACCGCGAAGCTGTTCGAGCAGGATGCCTACCGCGACTACCTGGAGCTGCACGGGCTGTCCGTCCAACTGGCTGAGGCGCTCGCTGAGTACTGGCACTCCCGGGTCCGCGGTGAACTCGGCTTCGGCGCCGAGGACAACCCGGACGTCAACGAGCAGATCATGCACCAGGCCTACCGCGGCTCGCGTTACTCCTTTGGTTACGCGGCCTGCCCCGACCTCGAGGACCGGGCGAAGATCGCCGAGCTGCTCAAGCCGGAGCGGATCGGGGTCTCCCTGTCCGAGGAATTCCAGCTGCATCCCGAGCAGTCGACCGATGCGATCATCGTGCATCACCCTGAGGCGAAGTACTTCGCTGCTCGATGAGGGCGGTGCCGCACGGTGGCTCGTTGGGCGACGGCCGGACGAAGGACGGCAGGTGAGCAGCGCCTTACCCGGGCTGCTGGGCGACGCATCGGACGACGTGCCCGACGGCGAGGACCTGCCGATCCATACGGAGCTGCGACTCCCGCACGCGGTCCTGTTCGATATGGACGGGCTACTCATCGATTCCGAACCGCTGTGGACGGTGGCCGAGCGCGAGATCGCCCTCGACCTCGGGGGAACGTTCACGCCGACGATCAAAGCAGCGATGATCGGGAAGGCGCTGCCGTTGGCCGTGCCGATCCTGCTCGCGGGGCTGGCGACGCCGGCGGCGTTGGCGGCCGATCCGCAGGAGGTCGGGCGGCGGCTGCTGGCCCGGGTGGCCGAACTGTTCGCGGCAGAACTCCCGCTGCAACCCGGGGCGCTCCGGCTTATGGAACGTGTCCGCGAGGTGGGCATCCGGATCGGTCTGGTGTCATCGTCCTACCGACTGCTCGTCGACACCGCGCTGGTCGCCCTGGACGCTGAGCGCTTCGACGTCACCGTGGCCGGGGACGAGGTCGCGGCGAGCAAACCAGCACCTGAGCCGTACTTCGCGGCCGCTGCGCGCCTCGGCGTCGATCCCCGGAACTGCGTCGTGCTCGAGGACAGCGACGCGGGGATGCGGTCGGCGCTGGCCGCCGGTTGCGGCTGCCTCCTCGTGCCCACCTTCCCGGCCAGCAATGTGCCCGCCGGGGTGCGGGTCCACGCGACACTGGAGGCCGTCGGCCTGGTGGAACTCGCGGCCGGGCTGCCTCCGATCATCGACTGATCTCAGGTCGCGGCGATCGCCTGCAGCACGTTCGTCCGGGAGGCCCGCCAGGCCGGAATGATCGCGGCAAGGACGCCGAGCAGGGCGGACACCAGCAGGAACACGATCAGTGTGGTGAACGGGTAGTGGAAGGAACCGAATTCGGCGTTCTTGGTGAACGCCGAAACCAGCGCCCACCCAAAGAACGAGCCCACCACCAGTCCGAGCAGTCCGCCATAGATGGCGATCATGATCGCCTCGAGCCGGATCATCACGCGGGTCTGCCGTCGTTGCAGGCCGACGGCCCGCAGCAGGCCGATCTCCCGCGTTCGCTCGACGACGGAAAGCAAGAGCGTGTTCACGATGCCGAAGGTCGCGATGAGGATCGCGAACGCCAGCAAAGCCGTGATCAAGCCAAGGATCTGGTTGATCTGCTTGGCGTTCTCCGCCACGTACTCCTTCTGGTCCCGTACCTCGAGGTTGGGATACGGGGTCAGCACTTGCGTCACCGACGCTCGTAGCGTGGGCAGGGTCGAGCCGTTCGTCGCTTTGACCAACACGATCGAGTCCAGCTTCGTCGACACGTTCTTGTCGAACGCGGACAGCGGCAGCAGGTAGCTGCCGGCGAGCTGGTTCTGCTGGTAGGTACCGGCGATCCGGAACGACGTGTTCCCGGTCTCCGCCCAGCGGATCGTCACGGTCTGACCGACTTTCCAGTTCGAATCCTTCAGCACCTTGCTCGACACCAGCATGTTGTTGCCGGTGAGGTCGAGCCGTCCGTCCTGCCGTCGGAGGTTGAGGACGTCGGTCAAGCCCTCGGGGTTCATCGCCTGGACGTTTTGGCTTTTGCCGTCGATGTCCACGCTGGTGAACCGGAGCTGGCTGACCGCTGCCACGTCCGGCAGCTTCCGCACATCGGCCGCCACCGTGGGAGAGAACGGCTGTTGGTTGAACCCACTGCCCTGGACGATCAGGTCAGCCTTCAAGCTCTCACCGAACAGGTCCCGGATAGAGCTCTTGATCGACGTGCCAAACACGCTGAACGCGCTGACCAGCGCCAGACCGATCATCAGGGCGGCAGCGGTCGCGGAGGTTCGGCGGGGACTGCGGCGAGCGTTCTCGCGGCTCATGTTGCCGACAGTCCCGAACAGGGCGGCGAATGGAGCGCCGACCACGTGCAGCACGGGTCGCGAGATCAGCGGGCTCAAGGTCGCGACACCGAGGAACACGGCTGCGGCGCCGGCACCGACGGCCACGAGGGCACCGTTGCCCGTGATGGTGTTCAAACCGAGCAGGATCAGGACGACACCCGGCACGAGGAAGGCCGCCCCGAGAGCGGTCCGGTTGCGCAGACCGCCGCTCGGCGTCAGCTCCATGTCCCGCATGGCGGCGACGGGAGGAACCTTGGCGGCGCGGCGGGCCGGCAGATAGGCGGCGACAACGGTCGCCAGCGTGCCGATGAGGTACGACACGATTGCGGTGCGAGCGGTGAACACCACGCCGCTGGCCGGCAGGTCGATCCCGACAGCACCGAGGACAGCCTTGAGCAGCACCGCCACGCCGAACCCGAATGCGAGGCCGAGGGTCGAGCCGACCAGGCCCACGATGAGCGCCTCGATGATCACCGACCGACGGATCTGTCGCGTTGACGCTCCGATGGCCCTGAGCAGGGCGAGCTCCCGGACGCGCTGGCCGATCAGCATGCTGAAGGTGTTGCTGATGATGAAAGCGCCGACGAACAGCGCGATGTAACCGAAGAAGCGGATGAAGGTGCTGAAGCCGCCGAGCCCCTTGGCCAAGCTGTCCGCGTTCTCCTTGATGATCTGCTTGCCGGTCAGCGCCTCGAGGCCCGGCGGCAGCTTCGCGGCGATCCGCTTCTGGAGGTCCTCCTGGCTGACGCCCGACGCCGCCGCGATGGTGATGTTGGTGAACTGCCCCGGCAGGCCGAGCAGCTGCTGGGCGGTCGGCAGCGAGTAGGCGACGAGGGTGGCGCCCGCCAGGTTGTTCGACGCCCCGAAGGTGAACGTCCCGACGATGGTGCCGTCGTGCAGCCCCGTCTGCGTCTGCACCGAGACCGGCTGACCCAGCCGCAGCTTCTTCTGGTCGAACGTGCCGCGGTCGACGACGATGTCGGCGGGGCCGGTGGGCGGCTTGCCGGAGTCGAGATGCAGGGGCGACAACGTCGAGTCGTTGTAGGCGACCCCGATCGGCGGAGCGTTGTCATTGCTGAGCAGGCGCGGCTGCACCGGCGTTCCGGAGGTGGTGGGTGCCGCCCGCTCGTACAGAACGGAGAAACTCTGCACCGTGCCGACAGCCTGACCCACCCCGGGCACGGAGCGCACGGTGTCCAGCACGCTTGCCGGGACAGGGCGACCGCTGCCACCGCTGCTGCCGGTCGACTGGTCAGCGGCCGCGTTGGGGAGGTTGGACGCCGACCGCACCTGCACGGACGTGTTC
Source organism: Frankiaceae bacterium (assembly GCA_035468175.1). Lineage (GTDB taxonomy): Bacteria > Actinomycetota > Actinomycetes > Frankiales > Frankiaceae > JAVEDQ01. Next base: position 19,369 of record DATITC010000010.1, read on the forward strand.
TTGTCGATGTCGGCGAACAGGTTGTTGAAGGTCTGGTTCAGGGTGTCGGTGAGGATGAACGTGCCGGCCACGAACCCGACACCGAGCACGATGGCGAGTGCCGACAGGACCAGCCGGAACTTGCGCGCAAACAGACTGCGGAGCGTCGTACGCAGCATCAGTGGCCGCCGTCCAGCGACTTCATGCCGCTGTCCAAGGACTTCATGCGGTCGAGCACCCGGTCGGGCGTGGGGTCGGTCATCTCGTCGACGATCTGACCGTCGGCGAGGAAGACCACGCGATCCGCATAGCTGGCCGCGAGCGGGTCGTGCGTGACCATGACGACCGTCTGCCCGAACTCCCGCACCGACCGCTGCAGGAACCCAAGGACCTCGGCGCTGGCGGTGCTGTCGAGGTTGCCGGTCGGCTCGTCGGCGAACACCACGGCGGGCCTCGTCACCAGGGCTCGGGCACAGGCCACCCGCTGCTGCTGACCGCCGGACAGCTCGCTCGGCAGGTGCTTGAGCCGGTCGCGGAGCTTGACCGCGTCGACGACGTGGTCGAACCAGGCCTTGTCGACCTTCGCGCCCGCGATGTCCAGGGGAAGCGTGATGTTCTCCCGTGCGGACAGGGTCGGCAGCAGGTTGAACTGCTGGAAGATGAACCCGACCCGGTCACGCCGGAGCGAGGTGAGCTTCTTGTCGTTCAGTGATGCGATGTCGACGTCGCCCAGGAAGACCTGACCGCTGGTGATGGAGTCCAGGCCGGCGAGACAGTGCATCAAGGTCGACTTGCCGGAGCCGGAGGGCCCCATGATCGCGGTGAAGTCGCCGGTGGGGAATTCGATCGATACCCCGGTCAGCGCGGTCACCCGCATCTCGCCGGTGCCGTACACCTTCACGAGATTCAGCGCGCGGACCGCGGGTGAGCCGGTCTCAGCGGACAACTCAGCGGTGCTGGGGGTCGTCATGCGAACGTCCTGACTGGGCGGGAGTTGGTCTGCGGCCAGCAGACTAGGTCGGGTCTACGTCGGGGTGCAGCGAATATCGCCAATTGCTGACAGGTGTCATGCCTCTGTGACCGGCGTGCGGAGACCATCAACCGGCTGGGCCGGGCGCCCGGTCACCCCTGGGCCTCGCAGACCGGCACGGCGGGTTCCTCCGGCACGACGACCTCCTGGGTGGGCAGGGGCGGCGGCGTACCGCCGAACGCGGGGCACAGCGTCTGGTGGTCGCACCAGTCGCACAACCGGCTCGGCTTCGCCCGCCAGTCGCCGGTGGTGCGCGCCCGGTCGATCGCCGTCCACAGCGCGTGCAGCGTCCGCTCGAAGGAACGGAGCTCCGCCTCGTCCGGGTGGTAGGCCAGGCTCTGCCGATCGCCCAGGTAGTAGAGCCGCAGCTCGCGCGCTACAACCCCGCGCGAGCGCCAGAGCACCAGCGCGTAGAACTTCATCTGGAACAAGGCCGCACGCTCGAACATCGGCCCAGGACTACGACCCGTCTTGTAGTCGACGACGCGGATCTCGCCGGTCGGCGCTTGGTCGAGGCGGTCGATGTAGCCGCGGAGCTTGAGCCCCGACTCCAGCACGTGCTCGACGAACAGTTCGCGGGCCGCCGGCTGGAGACGCCGCGGGTCCTCGAGGGTGAAGTAGCCGGTCAAGAGTTCGCGCGCGGCTCCGAGCCACGCCTCCAGTCCTTCCTCGCCGTCGTCGACCAGGGCGGCGAGGTCGGGCTCGTCGGCCACCGCCTGCCGCCACACCGGCTCGAGCAGGGCCGCCGCCGCCTCGGGCGTCCGATCCCGCGGCGGGAGTTCGAACAGCTGCTCGAGCACGGAGTGAACGAGGGTTCCCCGGGTAGCGGCCGGGCTCGGCGCCTCCGGGAGCCGGTCGATCACCCGGAAGCGGTACTTCAACGGGCAGCTCATGAAGTCGCCCGCGCGGGAGGGGGAGAGCGAGCCGAGCACCGGCGTAGGCAGATCGACCGGCCCAGCCGGCCCAGCCGGCGCGGGAAGCGCGGAAGGTGCGGGAAGCGCGGAAGGTGCGGGAGGGGCCGGTGGCGCTTGGGCCGGCATCGGCGAGATCGTCGTGCTCATGAATTCACCCTAGGGAGCACGTCCGACAAAAAGCCGCGTTGCAACGTCGCCGATCCGCGCGCCCCGGCCGATAGGGCACCGATGTTGACCCAAGAAGCCGTTGCCGCCGCCCTGGCGCTCGCCGGCATCCGAACCGGTGCGCATGTGCTGGATCTGGCCCCGGGCGCCGGGCTGACCCGTGCCGCCCGGGCGATGGCCGGCGTGGGTGGCCGCGTCTACAGCGCGGACGAGGAGGAGCCGCAAGGCCCCGCGGTCCGCTACGGCTATGCCATCGCCGTGTGGACCGATCGGTCGGCGGTGACCGTCGTCGAGGACGTCGAGTCCGCGCGGACCAGCTTGGCGCCCTACGCCCGGGTCACGATGGGAAGCGGAGGATCGCTTGCCGCGCTGGTGGACGAGCTCCGGGCCTTCGGCTGGACGGTGCTGCACGGTACGACCGTGTCGGACGCCGAGCTCGACCGCAGTCCTCCGCGGAACCTGGCGCTGGTCGTGGCGCGGGCGCCCGAATAGACGCCTGATCGAGTCCGCGCACACAGGGTTCGCCCAGCGCGGTCTGCGAAACTGGGACCATGACCGCCGATTCCCCGCAGCCCAGGGTCAGCCCGGGCCGGGGCCTGCGCGTGCTCACGGTGCGCGGCGTTCCGGTCTACATGTCGCCGTTCGCCCCCATCTTCGCGCTTCTCGTTGCCCAGTCCGCGGTCAACGTCGCCGAGCGACGTCTCCCCGATCTCGCCCAGGCCCGCGTCTACGGCCTGGTGGCCGCTGTCGCGGTCGGGTTCCTGGCCAGCTTGGTGCTGCACGAGCTGGGGCACGCCCTGGTGGCCCAACGGCTGAAGTTCGACGTGCACTCGGTGACCATCTTCGGGTTCGCCGGCTTCACCGAATACCGGCCAGAGGCTCGCACTCCGCGATCCGCCTTCCTGGTGTCGGTCACTGGCCCGGTCGTCAACCTCGTGCTCGGCGGGGCGGCGACGGCTGCGTACGCCGTGGTGCAACCCAACACCGTGTTCGGGGTCGTGCTGTTCGAACTGGCCTTCATCAACCTCGCGCTCGGTGTCTTCAACCTCGCTCCGGGGCTCCCGCTGGACGGCGGACACGTACTGCAGGCCGGCGTCTGGGGGGTCACTGGAAACCGCGTTCGCGCGACCAAGGTCGCTGCCTACGTCGGCTTCGTGGTTGCGGTGCTGTTAGGGCTATGGGCGCTCAGCCTGCAGACGTTCGGTGCCAGCCTGATCACGCTGATGTTCGCGGTCTGGCTCGGTACCGGTGCCTTCGCGTCACTCCGTGCGCAGGAGGTTCGGGCCAAGCTCCCGGGCCTCTCAGCCGGGGCTCTCGCCCGACCCGCCCTCCCCGTCGACGCCAACGTGCCGCTGGCCGAAGCCCTGCGCCGGGCTCAGCAGGCCGGTGCGACGGCAGTCGTGGCGGTCGACTCGCGTGGTGAACCCATCGCCTTGATGAACGGCGGGGCGGCCGACGCCACACCGCCGGAGCGCCGGCCATGGGTCACGCTGGCCTCCGTGTCCCGTCCACTCACTCCCGAGCTGCGGGTCAGCACTGCCACCGGCGGCGAGGACCTGCTGACTCTGCTGCAGGAGAATCCGGCGTCCGAGTACCTCGTCATCGGCGACGACGGTCGTCCGGCCGGGGTCCTCGCCTCCGTCGATCTGGTCGCCCGGCTTGATCCGAGCGCTGCCCAGAAGATGGCCGCACGACGGTGACGGACCAGCTGACGTCGGCGATCCCGGAGGATGCGGAGCCGACCGGAGCACGAGGACGTCGTGGGCCCTTCGCCGCGGGTGACCGGGTGCAACTCTCGGACCCGAAGGGCCGCAGGCACAGCGTCGTCCTCGTGCCCGGCAAGCAGTTCCACACGCACCGGGGCGCCCTCGCGCACGACGAGCTGATCGGATCGCCCGAGGGCGTCCTGGTCGAAAGCACCGGCGGGACCACCTACGTCGCCCTACGCCCGCTGCTGAGCGACTTCGTGCTCTCGATGCCTCGCGGTGCCGCCGTCGTCTACCCGAAGGACGCGGCCGCGATCGTGGGACAGGCCGACCTGTTCCCCGGCGCCCGCGTGCTCGAAGCCGGCGCCGGCAGCGGTTCGCTGACCTGCACGTTGCTGCGCGCGGTCGGCGACGAGGGCTGGGTCCTGTCCTACGAGCGACGGCCCGACTTCGCCGAGGTGGCCCGGCGCAACGTCGAGGCCTTCTTCGGCGGGCCGCATCCCGCCTGGACGTGCCGGGTCGGCGACCTTTCGTCGCTCCCGTTCGACGAACCCGACCCGCAGGACGGCCGCGTCGTGCGGGCCGGCGGGGTCGACCGCGTCGTCCTGGACATGCTCTCGCCCTGGGAAATGGTCCCGACGGTCGCGACCGCGCTCGTTCCGGGCGGGGTGCTCTGTGCCTACGTGGCCACCACCACCCAGCTGTCCCGGCTGGTCGAGGACCTGCGCGCGCACGGCGGCTTCACCGAACCGGCACCGTCCGAGACGATGCTGCGCACGTGGCACGCCGAGGGGCTGGCGGTTCGACCGGACCATCGGATGGTCGGCCATACCGGCTTTCTGGTGACCTCTCGGCGGTTGGCTCCTGGGGTTAAGGCACCGCCGCTGCGGCGCCGGCCGGCCAAGGCGGCCCAAGCGGCGGCCCAAGCGGCCGACGAAGCGGCGGCGGCTGGTGGCGGACAGCCCGGTGCCGACGGCGGGGCCGAAGGGGGTGCCGGTGGCGAGGCCGGCACCGAAGGCGGACGCGAGCCGTTCCGTCCATCCCTGCCCTGAGCGAGCAGCTCGGGAATCGAGCTTGGGCGCCGCCCGCCCATGCCCACTCCGAACCGCGGTCGACGCCCAGCGCAGATCCACACCGCGAACGATCTACGGTGGGCGCGAACGGCCGCCGTGAGCCCCGCGTTTCCGCAGGTCACCGGCCGCCCCAAACCGCCGTGGACGCCCACCGCAGATCCACACCGCGAACGGATCCACGGTGTGCGGGACGGCCGCCGAAGGATCGACGGTGGGCGCCCACCGCGGGCTGGACGATCGACTGTGGGCGGCTAGCGCGCGCCAAAGGATCGACGGGGCACCGCGAGCATGCGTGGGCTCAGGCCTCGGGACCGGCGACCGGAGTCCCGTCCGTCGCCATCACGTGGATGCAGTTGCCCGGGCATTCAAGGGCGGCGTCGATGACGTCGAGCCGCAGCCCGGTTGGCACTCCGGTGGTGGCGCCGGCGGCGGTGAGCAGTTCGCCGTCGCGGTCCTTCACGTAGGCCAGGCCGTCGATGTCGAACTCGAAAACCTCGGGCGCGTACTGCACGCACAGTCCATCTCCGGTACAGAGGTCCTGGTCGATCCGCACCGAGACCGGGGCCTCCGCTTCGTCGGCCGAAATCGCGGAGGACGGGGCGACGGTGGACACGACCGATTCAGACACGTCTCCACGCTAACAACCAGGCGCGGCGCCTCCCGCCGGGTGCCGCCGTGTTTCCGCGAGATGACCGGCTCGGGAAACTGAGCATCGACTCGGGCCTGTCAGGGACGACGATGCTGTGCCGACGGTAATGTGAGGTCTTCCAACCCGACGGGGGAGGTGGCGCACCGATGGCTGGTTCTCGTCCAGAACGTTCCCGATCCGACGAAGGCGACGTGAGTGGCGCCTCCAAGAGTGACGTCCACGGCGGGTCGGCGGAGCCGGACGTCGACCGCCTTCGCACGCAGATCTCCTTCCTCGAGGAGGAGATCTCGACCCTGCGACGTCGGCTGACCGACTCACCTCGGCACGTGCGCATCCTCGAAGACCGGCTCGCCGCCGCTCAGGCGCAGCTCTCCAGCGTCGTCGGCCAGAACGAGAAGATGGCGTCCACGCTGCGCGAGGCCAGGGACCAAATCCTTTCCCTCAAGGAGGAGGTCGACCGGCTGGCCCAGCCGCCGAGCGGCTACGGCATCTTCCTCGAGGCGTTCCCGGACGAGAGCGCGGCCGACGTGTTCACGCAGGGCCGCAAGATGCGGGTGATCGTCTCGCCGGCGGTCGACCTGGCTGAGCTGCGGCGTGGCCAGGAGGTCATGCTCAACGAGGCGTTGAACATCGTCCGGGCTCTCGCGTTCGAGCGTTCGGGTGAGGTCGTGCAGCTCAAGGAGGTGCTCGACGGCGCGGACCGGGCAGTCGTCATCGCGCATTCGGACGAGGAGCGCGTCGTGATGCTGGCGCAGCCGCTCACCGAGCAGCAGCTGCGGGCCGGCGACTCGTTGCTCATCGAAACGCGGAGCAACTACGCCTACGAGCGGATCCCGAAGTCCGAGGTCGAGGAACTCGTCCTCGAAGAGGTGCCGGACATCTCCTACAGCGAGATCGGCGGTCTGCACAGCCAGATCGAGTCGATTCAGGACGCGGTCGAGCTGCCCTTCCTGCACAAGGACCTGTTCGCCGAGCACAAGCTCAAGCCCCCGAAGGGTGTGCTGCTCTACGGTCCGCCCGGTTGCGGCAAGACGCTGATCGCCAAGGCGGTCGCGAACTCTCTGGCGAAGAAGGTCCAGGCCAAGACCGGGTCCGGGGACGGCCGCGCGTACTTCCTGAACATCAAGGGCCCGGAGCTGCTCAACAAGTACGTCGGCGAGACCGAGCGGCAGATCCGGCTGGTGTTCCAGCGAGCGCGCGAGAAGGCGTCCGAGGGCATGCCCGTCATCGTCTTCTTCGACGAGATGGACTCGATCTTCCGCACCCGTGGGAGCGGCGTCTCCTCCGACGTCGAAAACACGATCGTCCCGCAGCTGCTCGCCGAGATCGACGGTGTCGAGCTGCTCGAGAACGTCGTGGTGATCGGTGCCTCGAACCGCGAGGACATGATCGACCCGGCCATCCTCAGGCCCGGCCGGCTCGACGTGAAGATCAAGGTGCAGCGTCCCGACGCGGAGGCTGCGCGTGACATCTTCGCCAAGTACCTGACAGCCGATCTGCCGATCCACGACGAGGACCTGGCCGAGCACGGCGGCAACCGGGAAGCGACCTGCCAGGGCATGATCCAGCGCGTCGTCGAGCGGATGTACAGCGAGACCGAGGAGAACCGCTTCCTCGAGGTCACGTACGCGAACGGGGACAAGGAAGTCTTGTACTTCAAGGACTTCAACTCCGGCGCCATGATCGAGAACATCGTCGCCCGGGCGAAGAAGGGTGCGGTCAAGGACTACCTGGACCTTTCCCAGAAGGGGATCCGGCTCTCCCACCTGCTCTCGGCCTGCGTCGACGAGTTCAAGGAGAACGAGGACCTGCCCAACACGACGAACCCGGACGACTGGGCTCGGATCTCCGGCAAGAAGGGCGAGCGGATCGTGTACATCCGCACGCTCGTCACCGGCGGGAAGGGCAACGAGACCGGCAAGTCCATCGACACCATCGCCAACACGGGCCAGTACCTCTGACGAGGCGCTGCACCGGCGAAAGGTCCGACGCGCTCGGGGCCCCAATCGCCAGATCTACCCGCGGCGCCGGTGCTCGCCTGGGTGGTCCGCCGCGGGCAATGCGGCGGTCGCTGTGGCGTTTGACACTTAGGGTGGGTTCATGACCGTCCGGCGAGTGATGGGCATCGAGACCGAATACGGCATCTCGGTGCCGAGCCTGCCCTCGACCAACGCCATGCTTGCCTCGTCGCAAATCGTCAACACCTACGCCAACCGCTCGGTCTCCCGCGCGCGCTGGGATTTCGAGGAGGAGAACCCGCTCCGGGACGCACGCGGGTTCGAGGTGAGCTCGCCCGCTCTGTACGACCCCACGGCGCCGGCCAACGAGGACGACCTCGGGCTGGCCAACGTCATCCTCACGAACGGCGCCCGTTTCTACGTCGACCACGCACACCCCGAGTACTCAGCGCCCGAGGTGTTGACCCCGCGCGATGCGGTGCTGTGGGACAAGGCGGGGGAGCGGGTGATGGCCGAGGCCGCTCGCCGGGCAGCGCGGGTACCGGGCACCAGCCCGATCAACCTGTACAAGAACAACACCGACAACAAGGGCGTCTCCTACGGCACCCACGAGAACTACCTCATGGCCCGGTCGACGTCGTTCGGCGACATCGTTCGGCACCTGACGCCCTTCTTCGTCAGCCGGCAGGTCGTCACCGGGGCCGGCCGCGTCGGCATCGGCGTCGACGGTCGGCAGGCCGGATTCCAGCTCTCCCAGCGCGCCGACTTCTTCGAAGTGGAGGTCGGCCTCGAGACGACGCTGAAGCGTCCGATCATCAACACCCGCGACGAGCCGCACGCCGACCCGGAGAAGTACCGCCGGTTGCACGTGATCATCGGCGACGCCAACCTGTCGGAGATCTCCACCTACCTCAAGGTGGGCACCACCTCGCTGGTCATCGCCATGATCGAGGACGGGTGGCTCGGAGTTGACCTCACCATCGACGGCCCGGTCGCCGCCCTTCGCGCGGTGTCGCACGACCCGAGCCTGCGGTGGCAGATGACGCTTCGGGACGGCCGCAAGATGACCGCGCTCCAGCTGCAGATGGAGTACCTCGAGCAGGCTCGCAAGTTCGTCGAGGACCGGTTCGGCTCCGACGTCGACGACCAGACCCGCGACGTGCTGGAGCGCTGGGAGTCGGTGCTGACCCGGCTCGAGACCGATCCCCGCAGCCTGTCGCGAGAGTTGGACTGGGTGGCGAAGTTGTCGCTGCTCGAGGGGTACCGCGAGCGCGACGGGCTGGAGTGGGACTCGTCGCGGCTGCAGCTCGTCGACCTGCAGTACAGCGATGTGCGGCCCGAGAGGGGGCTCTACAACCGGCTCGTCGCCCGCGGCCGCATCGACCGGCTGCTCACCGAGGACGAGATCACCCGGGCCACCACCGAGCCGCCGGACGACACCCGGGCGTACTTCCGTGGCCGGTGCCTGGAGAAGTACCCCGACGCCGTCGCCGCCGCCTCCTGGGACTCGGTGATCTTCGATGTCGGCCGCGACTCGCTGCAGCGGGTCCCGACGCTTGAGCCGTTGCGAGGAACGAAGGCGCACGTGGGAGCACTGCTCGACCGCTGCGACACCGCGGCGGAACTGGTCGACGCGCTATCCGGCGGTCGCTGAGTCCCGCTTCAAGCTGCAGCTCGGGGCGCTACGCTGCCCGCAAGCGCGCTAGCTGCCCGGTCAGGCCTCGGTTGATCGTTCCGGGCAGCGTTGCCGCTGGCCCGGGGTCAGTCACAGCCCGGTCATCCGTCGCGTCGCCGTCAACAAGACGGGTAGGGCGCTGACACCCGCCAATCAGGAGTCCGCATGTCCGAGCAGTCCAGCGCCCCCATCGAGAACATCCCGCCCGGCCGCGCTGCCCGCGCCGGCCAGTGGACCGTCGCCAACCGCAACGGCGAGTTCAAGGCCGTGTCGTCGCGCTGCCGGCACCAGCTCGCCGACCTCAGCAAGGGCGCCATCGACAAGGACGGCTGCCTCGTCTGCCCCTGGCACGCGTCCCGCTACGACCTGGACACCGGTGAAATGGTGTCCGGGCCGCAGGGCCTCCTGACCTACCAGGGCCCGACGCCCGGCTACTCCGGCCTCATCAAGTGGACGCTCGGGCGGGTGCGCCTTCGGCGCCGCGGAACCCGGGTCGTGGGGAACCGCGTGGTCGTCGAGGACTGACCAGCGGTCGCGGTCGGCTCGCGCGTCCTCGCGCCCGGACCGGCGAGGGCAGTGGCGACCGCGTGACCAGCGCCGATAGCTTCTGTGGGCCCTGTGGAGTACCCGATTCTGTCGTACCTGCGGCGTAGGGTCAGAACCAGAACCTGAGCGAGGAGAGTCTTATGGCGGGCACCGATAACAGCGGCGGGCAGAAGCGCGCGTCTCGCCGCGACGAGGACGTCGAAGAGGTCGAGACCGGCGCGGATGCGCAGTCTGACGTCGCCGAGCGGCACGGCAAGCTTTCCGATGATGTCGATGCCATTCTTGATGAAATAGACGACGTTCTCGAAGAGAATGCGGAGGAATTCATTAGAGGGTACGTACAAAAAGGCGGGGAGTAGTGTGGGTTTTGGGAGTCACAAGAAATGTCATGACTGCCAAGAGATAAAGCCTTTGGATGCTTTCCACAAGAATCACCGGGACCCATCGGGGCGGGTGCATTTCTGCAAAGAGTGTATGCACCAGCGCTACATCTTCCGGCGCTACGGGATCGGCCCGGACCGGCGGCGTCCGTGTGAGATCGGACCTGACCAGAAGTGGTGCCCGCGCTGTTCACAGGCGTTACCGAAGTCGGCGTTCGGGCGTAACGCAAGCAAGAAGGCGGGCCTTACTGCCTACTGCCTCTCGTGTCACAACGAGATCTGTCGGGACAATCGCATCAAGATCGAAGGCAGCACCCGGAATTACCATCTCAAGCGTCGTTACGGCCTCACCGATGCCGACGTCAAGGAACTGATCGAGCAGCAGGGCGGCGTTTGTGCCGTCTGCGCCGTCGGCACGCCCGAGCACGTCGACCACTGTCATGTGAGCGGTAAGGTCCGCGGTGTCCTCTGCTTCAACTGCAACGGCGGCCTGGGCCAGTTCAAGGACGACATCAGCCGCCTGATCAACGCCATCGCCTACCTGGAGGAGAAGTCGTGGATCGTGCCGGTGGAACCGGTCGACTCCCAGCCGAGTATCTGACGCCGGGGTCGCCGTCGTTCACCGACTTCCTGACCCTTGCGGCGCCTGAGCTCGTTCCCGGTTCCCGGGGACTGCTGCCCGCAGCGGTACCGGATGCTCCGCATGGCACGACAATCGTGGCGATCGTCCATCAGGGCGGTGTCGTGATGGCCGGTGACCGGCGCGCGACGATGGGCAACGTCATCGCGCAGCGAGACATCGAGAAGGTGTTCCAGGCCGACGAGTTCTCGGCTGTCGGCATCGCAGGTGCTGCCGGAATGGCGGTCGAGATAGTCCGGCTGTTCCAGGTCGAGCTCGAGCACTACGAAAAGATCGAGGGCGCGGTGCTGTCCCTCGAGGGCAAGGCCAACCGGCTCTCGACCATGATCCGCGGCAACCTCGCCCTTGCCATGCAGGGGCTTGCGGTCGTGCCGCTGTTCGCTGGCTTCGACCTCGAGACCCATGAGGGCCGCATCTTCTCCTACGACGTCACCGGCGGCCGGTACGAGGAGCATTCCTTCTTCTCCGTCGGCTCGGGGTCGGTGTTCGCCCGCGGCGCCCTCAAGAAGCGCTACAGCGACGACGTCGACGAGACGCAGGCGGTCCGCCTCGCCGTCGACGCCCTTTACGACGCAGCGGATGACGACTCGGCGACCGGGGGACCGGACCTCAGCCGCCGCATCTATCCGGTGGTCACGGCCATCACGCAGGACGGTTTCCGGCGGTTGAGCGAGGACGACGTCGCCGGCGTCGTCCAAGAGATCGTCGACGCCCGCATGACCAACCCCGGAGGCTGAGCCGTGACCACGCCGTTCTACACCAGCCCGGAACAGATCGTCCGGGACCGGTCCGAGTACGCCCGCAAAGGCATTTCGCGTGGTCGCTCCGTCGTCGTCCTCACCTACGACAACGGCATCGCCTTCGTGGCCGAGAACCCGTCGAAGGCGCTGCACAAGATCAGCGAGATCTACGACCGCATCGCCTTCGCCGCGGTCGGCAAGTACAACGAGTTCGAGAACCTTCGGGTGGCCGGCGTGCGGCTCGCCGACATGCGCGGCTACTCCTACGACCGCCGCGACGTCACCGGTCGGGCGCTGGCCAACGCCTACGCGCAGACCCTCGGCTCGATCTTCATCGAGGCGCAGAAGCCCTACGAGGTCGAGATCGTCGTCGCCGAAGTGGGAGCGTCGCCCGGTGAGGACCAGATCTACCGGCTGACCTACGACGGGTCCGTCGCCGACGAGCAGGGTTTCGTCGCCATGGGCGGTCAAGCCGACACGGTCACCGGCAGTCTGCGCGAGCACCACCGTCCGGAGGCGTCGCTCTCCGAGGCCGTCAAAGCGGCGGTCGGCGCGTTACAGGCCGGCGTCGGCACCAACGGCGCCGACCGGCCAGGGGGCACCGGGGGAGCGGTCCGCACGCTGAACGCCGACTCGCTCGAGGTCGCCGTGCTCGACCGCACCCGCCCGCGCCGGCTGTTCAAGCGGGTCACCGGTACACAGCTGGACGGCCTGCTGAACGAGTCCAGCTGACCAGCTGGAGCTGATCGCCGTTCTACATCCGGACGGGTGAGTCAAGGCAGGTGCGGGAAAACCTGGTGCATGCCTCCGAAGAAGAAGTCGGGCCCAGATCCGGACGACCTGCCGGCCCCGGTCGCCCGCAGCGACGAAAAGGCGCAGCGGACGTTCGCCGAGACGCACGACTCGGCGATCGAGACCCGCAACCACGAAGGTGACGAGCAGTACGCCCACCGGGTGGCCTACTCGGCGCTGAAGCACTCCTACGAGAAGGTCGGCGACCACTGGGAGCCGAAGGACGAGAAGGGTCCGTCCGACGCGCAGGCCGAGACGACCGGTCCGCAGCAGAACCGCGAGACCCGGGGCGGGGTCGACGAGAACGCGTCGAAGAAGCACCTGCAGGAGCTGGCCCGGAAGCTCGACATCAGCGGCCGCTCCACGATGGACAAGGACGAGCTGGCGAAAGCGATCGACAAGGCGAACCAGAAAGCGAACGCTCAGGCACGGTCCTGACTGCCCCGCCGCCGCCGATGCCCGAGACGAGGAGCCTTCGGACATAGGGTGCTCACGTGGACCGTAGGATCTTCGGACTCGAGAACGAGTACGGCGTCACCTGCGTGTTCCGCGGGCAACGCCGGCTCTCACCGGATGAGGTGGCCCGCTACCTGTTCCGCCGCGTGGTCTCCTGGGGCCGCAGCAGCAACGTGTTCCTGCGCAACGGCGCACGGCTCTACCTTGACGTCGGCAGCCACCCCGAGTACGCCACCCCCGAGTGTGACGCGGTCCCCGACCTGGTGGCGCACGACAAAGCGGGGGAGCGGATCCTCGAAGGACTCCTCGTCGAAGCCGAACGCCGGCTGCGCGAAGAGGGCATCGCCGGGGACATCCACCTGTTCAAGAACAACACCGACTCGGCCGGCAACTCCTACGGGTGCCACGAGAACTACCTCGTGGGTCGGCACGGCGAGTTCAGCCGCCTCGCCGACGTGCTCGTTCCGTTCCTCGTCACCCGGCAGATCATCTGCGGAGCCGGCAAGGTGCTGCAGACCCCACGCGGGGCCGTCTACTGCGTGAGTCAGCGCGCCGAGCACATCTGGGAGTCGGTGTCGTCCGCGACCACCCGCTCCCGGCCGATCATCAACACGCGGGACGAGCCGCACGCCGACGCCGAGCGGTTCCGCCGGCTGCACGTGATCGTGGGTGACTCGAACATGAACGAAGTCACCAATCTGCTGAAGGTCGGCACCACCGACCTGGTGCTCCGGATGATCGAGGCCGGCGTCGTGATGCGGGACCTCACGCTGGAGAACCCGATCCGGGCGATCCGCGAGGTCAGTCATGACATGACCTGTCGACGCAAGGTGAAGCTCGCGAACGGTCGCGACGGCAGCGCCCTCGACATCCAGCGCGAGTACCACGCCAAGGCGGTGGACTTCATCGCCCGCCGCGGCGGCGATGCCGTCACCGACCGGGTCCTGGACCTCTGGGGACGCACACTCGAGGCGATCGACACCGGCGACCTGGAGAAGGTCGGCCGCGAGATCGACTGGATCACGAAGTACGTCCTCATCGAGCGCTACCGGGCGAAGCACGGCGTGGCGCTGTCGTCGCCGCGCGTCGCGGAGCTCGACCTGAAGTACCACGACATCCACCGCGACCGCGGGCTGTACTACCGGCTGGAACGAGCCGGTGCAGTTGACCGGGTCTGCCACGACCTCGAGATCTTCCAGGCGAAGTCAGTGCCGCCGCAGACGACGCGCGCCCGGCTGCGGGGCGAGTTCATCCGTCGCGCCCAGGAAAAGCGCCGAGACTTCACCGTGGACTGGGTGCACCTCAAGCTGAACGACCAGGCGCAGCGCACCGTGCTCTGCAAAGATCCCTTCCGGTCCGTAGACGACCGCGTCGACAAGTTGATCGCGAGTATGTGAATGCCCCGAGGGTCTCGTCCTGCCGCTCTTGCACTCGCCGTAGCCGCTGTCCTCGTGGTTCCCGCGTGCGGCGGTAACCAGTTCGCTCCGGAACCGCCCCCGGCGGGCTCTCCAGCGCCGACGGTCCGTCCGCCGGATTCCGGCCCGGTCAAGATCACCGTGCAGAACGCGACCGACATCAAGCTGCGGCCGAGCGTGCGGGTCAACACCGGGGCGCTCCCGACCAAGCTGGAGACCACCGACCTCATCCAGGGCACCGGCCGGACCGCAACGCCGTCCGACAACGTGACCGTGCAATACGTCGGAGCCATCGCCCGCACCGGTCAGGAGTTCGCGGCCTCCTGGGACGACGGGAACCCCGTTCCCTTCCAGCTCGCCAACGTCATCCCGGGTTTCCGCAACGGCATCGCCGGAATGAAAGAGGGCGGCCGACGGCAGATCGTCATGCCGCCGGACCAGGCTTACGGGGCACAGGGGTATGGCAGCCTCATCGGCCCGAACGAGACCCTGATCTACATCGTCGACCTCGTAAAGATCACCTAGACCTCAGGAGTAAGCATGTCGGTGTCCGTCCCCAACGGCGAGGACCTCGAGAACAAGCCGGAGATCGTGCTCGAAGCGGCGGTGGCGCCGGCGTTCCTGCAGACGCAGGACCTCGTCGTCGGTTCGGGCCGGACGGCCGAATACCAGCACACCGTTCTCGTGCAGTACGTCGGCGTGCTCGGGCGGGACGGCACCGAGTTCGACTCCTCGTGGGGCCGCGGCGGCCAGCCGGTCAGCTTCCCGCTGAACGGCGTCATCCCGGGTTTCCGCAACGGCATCGCCGGCATGCAGGAGGGTGGCCGGCGGATCATCTCGATGCCGCCGGACGACGGTTACGGCGCGCAGGGAGCCCCGCCGGTCATCGGCCCGAACGAGCCGCTGGTCTTCGTCGTGGACCTTCTGCAGATCACCTGAGCCGGCGGACGCTACTCGGCCCGTCTGGCACGTGCAGCGACTCGATCCATCCGGTCGAGGTCCCGACCTCCCACCAGTGCTCCGCGTCGATCCGGACGACGGCCAGCGTCGCCGGGCGAAAGCTCGGCACCCGGTCTCCACCGGTCAGTTCGATCACCAACTGGTGGACGCCCGGGTTGTGCCCGACGACCAGGACCGTCGAGTTGTCGTCGTCGATCCCTCGGACGTGCTCGAGGATCTGATCGACCTCCGCGCCGTACAGACCGGGCTCGATGCTGACGTCAACCCCGTTCGGCCCGTCGAGTTCGAGCGCCTCCAGCGTCTGCCGCGTGCGCAGTGCCGACGAGCACAGAACGAGTTGGGGCTCGAGACGCTGGACGACGTGGGCGAGCGTCGCCGCAGCCGCGCGCCCGGCCTTGGAGAGGGGCCGGTCGATGTCGTCCCCGCCGCGGGGAGCGTCCTTCGCCTGCCCGTGCCGCAGGACGAGCAGCCTCACGACCCGTCGCTCGCACCGGTCAGCAGCGCCACCATCGCCGGCAGATCGAAGAAGCGGGCCGTCTCGATCGCGGACGGCGAACCGTCGGCGGGATCTGCGTCTGCGGCGAGGAGCAGGCGGACCGTCGGCTCGGACTGCTTGAACACGGCCGCCGCCAGCGCGGTCTGACCGCGGTCGTTGACGCGGGTCACGTCCGCGCCGTGGTCGAGCAGCGTCCGCACCGTTTCCGGATGCCCCCGGTAGGACGCCAGGATCAGCAGCGTGTCGCCCTTGTCGTTGGTCAGGTTGGACGACAGGCCGGCGTCGAGGTACTCGGCAAGCCTCGCCGCCTCGCCGTCCCGCGCGAGGTCGAAGAGCATGTGGGCGAAGTCCAGCACGTCCGCGTCGAGGTTCTCGGCCATCCGATGAGCGTAGGCGGATCCGGCGCGACTCGACGTTCCATCCTCAGGCCGGCACCGGCGCATCCAGCCGCGCCGAGAGCGTCGCCGCCACCGAGGCGATGACCACGCAGCCGATACCGACCCACTGCCGCACGGCCAGCGACTCGTCGAGAAAGACCAATCCGGACAGTGCCGCGGCGGCCGGTTCGAGGCTGAGGAGGACGCCGAACGCGCGTGGCGGCAAGCTGCGGAGCGCCTCGAGTTCGAGGCTGTACGGGATGACGCTGGACAGCAGGCCGACCGCCGCGCCGCGCAGCAGGGCGCTGGCATCGGCGTCGACGGCGGAGCCGATCCCGAACGGCAGGACAACGGCGGAGGCCACGACCATCGCCAGGGCCAGCGGGGTGCCGCCGGGGGAGCGCTTACCGGCCGCGGAGGAGAAGATGATGTAGGCGGCCCAGCACGCTCCGGCGAGCGCCGCTAGGGCGAGCCCCGCCGGATCGAGCGAACCTGTGCCGCCCCGCGCCAGAAAGACGATGCCGACCGCGGCGAGCAGCGCTGCGACGCCGTCGCGGGGACGCCTGCTGCCGCCTACTGCCACTGCGAGCGGGCCGAGGAACTCCACCGTCACCGCTGCGCCCAGCGGGATGCGGTCGAGAGCCAGGTAGAAGCTGAGGTTCATGCACCCCAGCGCCAGCCCGTAGCCGACGATCAGCAGTCGTCCCGACGGCGGGACGCGCGGACGCCAGATGAGCAGGAGCAGCACCGTCCCGGACAGCAGTCGGACGGTGGTGGCGCCGGTCGGACCGAGGTCGGCGAACAAGCTCTTCGCCAAGGCTGCCCCGGTCTGCACCGAGAGAACGGCGGCGAGCACGAGCGCTGGCGCGGGAACCCGACGGCGGGAACCGGCGGTGGTTCGCGGAGTGCTCATCGCGGGCTGCTCGCTTACGGACGGACCGACCAACGGACGGACCGACCAACGGACGGGGAGATCGGGCCGATCTCTTCTGCCGAAGGCTACGGAGTCCGAGACAGCAGCCCCGGAAGCTCGGCCGCACTTGTGCGCGGTGGGTCACTGGTCGATGGGATCCTGTGCGTCGTCTGCTCGCTCTCCTCCTGCTCGCCGTCCTGGCGGCGGCAGCGTGCGCGACCGGACGGGACGAGGTGCGTCCGGCGCCGGCCGTCGTGGCTGCACCAGCGGCACCAGCGGCACCAGCGGCACCAGCGGCGCCGCTTGGCCGCGTCGTCGCGCACGTGCCGGTGAAGCGGACGACCATCGGTGTGGTGGTGCTGCACAGCTACGGCCACACCGACACCGAGCCGGTCCGCGAGGGGTGGACCGCCGCCGCCGACCGATACGGCTTCGTCACCCTCTACCCCTATCGCGACAGCTCCTGGAACGCCGGGCTCTGCTGCGGTTCCGCCGTTGCGGAACAACGCGACGACGTCGCCTGGCTCGCCGCGACGATCACCAGCGCCGTGCGTCGCTACGGGTTGACGGCCGTCTACCTGGCCGGCGTCAGCAACGGCGCGATGATGGCCGAACGTCTCGTCGCCGAACGGCCGGAGATCAGCAGCCGATTCGTCAGCTGGGGAGGCGCGCCGGAGCTGCCGTCACCCGGGAGATGGTCCGGCATTGGCGTGCTCTACAGCGGCGCTCTCGACCAGACGGTGCCGCCCGCGGGAGGCACGAGGACGATAGGCGGCCGCTTTACCGTGATCCGGCCAGGATCGGCGACCCAGACCTGGCTGCCCTCGGCCCGTCTGCAGTCCGTCGTCGTGCCAGGCGGCACGCACATCCCACCGTCCAACTGGGCGGTGCTCGCGTGGCGAGCGCTGACCGCCCCGTCGGGGCGCGCACCGCCCTCCTGACCGGTAGCGCGTTGGCCCGCGAGGTCATTCCGCTCCGAGGTGGTCGGCCAGTTGCCGGGCGTTGATCTGTGCGTAGTTCCGATAGCAGTTGTTGAGCAGCACGTGCGTCTCAGTCGTCGACCCGCCGAGCTGCGCGACCTTCGGGGCCCACTCCCGCATCTCGTCCTCGGAGTACAGATAGCCGAAGCGCTTGTGGATGTCGCCGCTGTTCCAGCCGTCGTCGTTGTGCCCGTGGAAGCGCAGGACCGCGAGGTCGGCCGTTGACGCCAGCACCGGCGGGATCGACGACGTGAAGCCCTGCGGCATGTCCACACAGACATAGGTGAGCCCGTAGGAGCGCAGGAAGTCCAACGTCTCCTCCCGGTTCTCCTCGGTCATCCACGTGTTGTTCCGGAACTCGACACTCACCCGGTACGGACGGCACCGCTCGGCGCACTCGAGCAGGTAGGCCTTGTTCCGCTTACCGATGGGGAACCACTGCGGAAACTGGAGCAACAACGCGCCGAGCTTGCCGGCCTCGTGCAGCGGCGTCAGCGCCGAGGTGAACCGGTCCCAGACCTGGTCCACCGTGTCCGGTGGCAGGTCCTTCAGGTAGACGCGGTTCTTCGCGTCGTCCGGACGCAGCGCCTTCGGCAGTGCGGTCAGCTTGGTCGGATGCTGGGTGAGCAGGGAGAACGCCTTCACGTCGAAAACGAAGCCGTCAGGGGTGCGCTGCGCCCACAGCTCGCTGTTGCGCTCGCTCGGCAGCGAGTAGTACGTCGCGTCGACCTCGACCAGCTGGAACTGCTCGGCGTAGTAGGCCAACCGCTTCTCCGGCGTGTTCACGTCCTCGGGATACCAGCCGGACTCGAGCAGCGTCTTGTCCGTCCAGGACGCCGTGCCGACCTTGATCTCGCCCATCGGTCTCCGCCCCGCTAGATCGGACGCCGGCCGCTCGCATCATCCGTCGGCCTCCGGCCGCTCGCATCATCCGTCGGCCTCCGGCCGAACATCCCACGGGAACGCAGCGACATCACGACCTCGCCGTCGTCGTTGACGAGCTCGGACTGACACAGGACCGTCCCGCGGTCGTCGCGTCGGGTCGACGGCCACACGTCGAGCACGGTCACGCGACCAGTCAGCCGGTCCCCGGCCCGCACCGGGCGCAGCCACCGCAGTTCCTCCACCCCGGGCGAACCGTGGCTGGCCGCGTCGCTCAGCAGCTCGTCGACGAACATGCGCATGAACAGCGAGCCGGTGAACCAACCGCTGGCGATGAGCTCTCCGAACGACGACTCCTTCGCCTGCTCCTCGTCGACGTGGAACGGCTGCGGGTCGAAGCGGCGGGCGAATGCGACCATCTCGTCCCGATCAACCGTCACGGTCGCGAGGCGGTACTCGTCGCCCTTGGTGAAGTCCTCGAAGTAGCGCACCTCCGCAGCTTCTCATCCGCCAACGACAGCCCTACGGCAGCTGCGGCCGCCGACCCATTAGCCTGATCCCGTGACGGCCGACCTGCTCGACGGACTCGACCTGAGCTTCGCCGAGGACGACGGAATGCCGTTCCCCGGCTGGGCCCCGCCGCTGATCGAGGAGGACGAGGCCCGCGCACGCTACGACACCGGCGACCGGTTCGCCGTACTCGCCGGTGCCCCGACCGATCCGGCCGCCGCGCTCGTGGTCGACCGGCGGAACAACCGCGTCGTCGTCACCCGAGCCGAACCACGGCACGTCCAGGTGCTCACCGGCAAGACCGAGCTGGTGCTGACCGGCGCGTCCTGGCGGGAGCCCCCGGCCGGCCAACCGGCGGTCGAGTGGATCGCCGAACGGCGGACGGCGAATCTGGTGCGACTGCGTCGGCGACCCGGGGGAGCGGCGGTGTGGCTCGACGAATTGCTCGCCCGCGCCCCGGAACCCGACTCGCTGGCATGGCCGGACTTCGGGAACTGGTCAACGCTGGCCCGCCTCGAGCGGGACGGGTCGGCGCAGTGGTGGGACGACGGCGTACTCGATCCGGTCGACGCCGACGGCTGGCTGTTGGACGAGCTCGACGAGCGGGACATCCCGGTCCGCTGGCGAGAGCTGGCGCGGAAGCAGGATGCCCCTCGCGCCTACAGCCAGCCCCCGGAGGTCCAGGCCAAGCTCGCCGAACCGAGAGGCTGGCGTCCTCAGGGACGTCGCTGGCGGCGCACCGCGGAGAGCCGCGGTGCCACGCTGATCACCGACGTGTCCTTCGTCGCCGGTGCCGGGGGTGGATCCGACGTGACGTTCAGGGTCAGCCGCGGCTCGGTCGAGGTCGTGCTCGGTCTGCCCGCCGCGACCGGGCGGCTGGAGGCCCGGGAGCTGGGACTGCCCCGGAGTCCGGCCCAGCCGCGCCCGTCCGCCTCGGCCCAGGTCGGCATCACGGCCGTCCTGGATCTCGCCGGGGAAGCGCACGATGCCATCGCGGCGGCTATCGCCGAGGGCGCCGTCCCCGATGGCTGGTCCCGGCTCGACCGCTGACCGATCCTGCTCGGCCTCAGTCGTTCTCGGGCAGATCCTCGATCCGGTCCATCGCGTCTTCGACGTCCTGGGGAGCGACCGACAGCCAGATGCGGATGTGTTCGTAGACGAGGGGATGGTTCAGCAGGTCCATGTGGTTCAGCCCGCCCACGTGTCGACCGTTGTCCAGCTCGAAACGAGAGTTTTCGCCGCCGGGTGGTCCCGGATGCACTTGGGAACTGCACCAGGGCATCGCCGATGATGCGACCGAGCGGGTGACTCTTGTCGCGGGTGAGCGTCGCCCCGATGTAGCAGTGCGTCGACTTCGGCATCAGCGAAATCTCGCTGGGTCCACGCCCCCGGAGCGCGTCGGGGTCGAGGTCCTTCCAATCGGCTTCGAGGATGGTGCCGTACCTGAGGTCGCGGATGCCGTGGCTGCGGCGGTTCAGCAGCTTGGCGACCGGCGCGGTCTCGGGGAGCTTCGCCATCCCCCAGGAGCCGAGATGCACCAGCTTGGCGAGCGGAGCACCGAAATGCGGCGAGCCGAGGTAGAGCATGTGCCGCACCATGCCGGGCCAGCTCGACCTGGTCTCCTCGGCGACGTGGCACGCGCTTCGGATGACCAGGCCACCCATGCTGTGGCCGACCAGCACTATCTCCTCGACCGGTACCGGCCAGTTGCTCACCAGGCGCTGGAGCAGGTCATCGAACTGCCAGCCGTTGTCGGAGATGTGACGACCGGTGTTGTAGCGCAGGTAGACGGGGCTGTACCCGAGGTCGCGGCGAAGGCGTGAGCCGTGCGTGGAGGTCGGATCCCCGTGCTGGTCTGCAGCGTGTAGCCGCCACGCGTCCTCGGTCTCGCACAGGCCGTGGGCGAACACGGCCAGCCGACGCGTCGCGTCCGGGTAGGTGGCGGCGAGTCCGCTGCGTGTCGGCGCGACCGGCTGGCCGTTCGCCCGGAAGCCCATCCGTACCGTCAGCGGGCTGTTCCGCTCGTCCAGTTCTCCGCCGAACACCCCGTTAACGGCGCCCAGCACGACGTTCCCGGCCGTCTCGCCGAGATCGCGGGAGCGTCCCGGCGGCCCAGGAGATAGCCGGCCGCCTTCGCGATGCCGTTCCCACCGGCTTTCACCGCGCCGTAGACGCCGTTGGCTACGGTGAAGTGCACCAGCAGCACGGGAGCTGCAGGCGCGCCGACGTACCGGAAGACCCTCTTGGCAATGGCTGAGTGCACACCCTGCACGAGTCCGGTGAGCTCACCGATCAGCTCGCCGCCGAGATCGCCGGCCTCGCGGTACTCCTTGCGGCGGCGCACCTGCTCCGGCAACTCGTCAAGTGCGGGGTCGACGTCATAGCTGAGCGTGCCCGTTGCGGCGCAAGTACCGATCGGGGGAGAACGAGCAGGTTCGTGCAGCCTGTCGACCGCCATGGATCCTCCGTTCACGGAACTGGCAGGAAGCTAGCGCAGGCGTCCGACAGTTTCGTTACCCGCCTCGGTCCCGGAGGGCACCACCTCAGAAACGCCGATCGGCCCGCCGCTCCGGAGAGCGACGGGCCGATCAGTGGTGCGGAGGGCTCAGCTGCCCTGGTGCTTCTTCTCGCGGTCCTCGGCGTTGTCGGCCTTGCCCTCGGCGGCCTGGGCCTCGGCGCGCAGGCGGGCGGCCTCGTCCTCGTGCTCGCCCTTCTTCTGCTGCGCCTGCCCCTCGTTGCGGAGGTCGTCGCTGCCGGTCAGGCTGCCAGCGGCTTCCTTGAGCTTGCCCTTGGTCTCATCGATTGCCATATGTAGTCACCTCTCCGGGCCGGATATCCGACCCTGTCCACTTGTCATGTTACGCGCCGGTATTGACCGAAGCAGGCCCGGGAACCTCCTGCGGTTGCTCACGGTCACCGAGCGGCGGCCTGCTCCACCTCCTTCAACAATCGGCCGACCCGGTGTACTCCGCAGGCGGCCCGAGCAGGACGAAGTCACGAGTCGACGTGCAGGGAGAGCGATGAGCAGCGCGGTGAACTTCGCCAGCGACAACCAGGCCGGCGTGCATCCGGAGGTCCTCGCCGCCGTCGTCGCCGCGAACGAAGGGTCCGCGCCGTCCTACGGCGGCGATCCGATCACCGAGCGCGCCGAGGCGCTGTTCGGCCACCACTTCGGTCCGCACTCGACGGTCCAGTTCGCGTTCACGGGCACCGGCGCAAACGTCATCGGCCTGCAGGCGATGCTGCGGCCGTACGAGAGCGTCCTCTGCGCGGCCACGGCGCACATCAGCACGGACGAGTGCGGGGCACCTGAGCGCTTCCTCGGCAGCAAGCTGATCGGCGTCCCCACCCCCGACGGGAAGCTGACCCCTGAGCTCCTCGCCCCGTTCGCGGGCGGGGTCGGCGACCAGCAGCATGCGCAGCCGCGGGTCGTGTCGCTGACCGAGTCGACCGAACTCGGCACGGTCTACGAGCTCGAGGAGCTCCGCCGGTTGGGGGAGTGGGCGCACGCGCGCGGCATGCTGCTGCACGTCGACGGCGCCCGGATCTGCAACGCAGCGGCCGCGCTGGACGTGGGGCTCGATGCCTTCGCCTCGGTCGGGATCGACGTGTTGAGCTTCGGGGCGACGAAGAACGGCGGCATGGGTGCGGAGGCGGTCGTCTACCTCGACGACAAGCTGGCGACCGGCAGCCAGTACATCCGCAAGCAGGCCACGCAGTTGGCGTCGAAGATGCGGTTCCTCTCCGCTCAGTTCGTGGCGCTGCTCGACGGTGATCTGTGGTGGCGCAACGCGGTGCACGCGAACGCCATGGCGGCGCGGCTCGCCGCCGGCGTCGGCGCGATGGACGGCGTGCGGATCTGCCATCCCGTGCAGGCGAACGGTGTGTTCGCCGAGCTCGACCCCGCTGCCATCGCTCTCCTCCAGGAGCGTTTCCGCTTTCACGTCTGGGACGAGATCCGCTCCCAGGTGCGCTGGATGACGTCCTTCGACACCACGCCGGACGACGTCGACGCCTTCGTTGGGACAATCGCCGCGGCGGTCGAAGCGGCCCGGTCACACCGGTGACACGACCGGCAGATGTTCTACGAGACCGAACAGTCCACCCTTCCGTTCTCATCAGGAGGACCGCATGCACGCCGTCCGCATCACGACCAACCTTCGAGTAGCCGACGTCGAGTCAGCGAAGAGCTTCTACACCGACTACCTCGGGCTGACGACGGAGGAGTTCAGCTTGGGCTGGGTAGCCCGCTACACCTCGCCCGATACCGGAGTGCACGTCCAGCTCGTCACGCGTGACCAGACCGCCCCCGAGGACTCGGTCGTCTCCGTCCACACCGACGACGTGGACGGTGCCTATGCAGAAGCTCAGCAGCACGGCTACGAGATCGTGCACCCGCTAACGACCGAGCCGTGGGGTGTGCGCCGGTTCTTCGTACGCGCACCGGACGGCAACGTGCTCAACATCGTGGGGCACCGCGACTGAGGGTTGTGCGGCGGTGCCACGTTGCGGACTGCCCGGCCGACGGGTCGCGGTCTCGCCGGCGCGTCAGCGTAGGTGCTTGGTCGCTTCTCGGTAGGAGAGGCTGCTCAGCCTGTCGACTCGGGCTGCCACGAACTGCCTGACCCAGTCAGGATCGCTGGCGGCGTAGTCGCGCAACGCCCAGCCGATGGCCTTACGCACGAAGAAGTCGGTGTCGCCGAGGTTCGCATCGACAACGTCGGTCAGCAGCCCGAGGTCGGTGCGGGCCTTGGCGCCCCGTTGGGCGATGATGCTGGTCCGGCGCAACCAGCGATCGGGTGCGGTCGACCAATCGAGCAGCAGCGGACGCAGCACCGAAGCGTGCGCCACCAGCAGCCGTCCCACCCGTACCGACACGGCGTCCACGTGATCCCACCAGGCTCCGGTCCGGATCATCTCTTCGTAGAGCGGGATCAGCGCGAGCGCGCCGTCTGCAACCGGCAGTGCGGTCAACTCGGTCGCCGCGTACCGGTGTTCGCGATGCGTCGCCCCTCGCCATAGTGCCCCGGCGGTAGCAACGAGATCATCGACCGACGCCGGCGGGTGCTCGCGAGCCGCCGCTCGCACGACGGCGCGAACGCCGGGAACGGAGACACCTAGGTACGGCATCGTCGACTTCATGTAGGCCTGCATCTTCGGCGCACGTTCGGGGTCCGCGGCCCCGGCCAGCCGGGTGGTCACGGCCGCGATCAACGCCGAGTCGACCTGCATGGACCTCATCCTGGCGTAACCGTCGCGGCGGGGGACCCCGGTGGCAGGGGGGGACCCCCCCGACTTCGCTACTTGACATAATGTCGATTACCGGCACTTAACGGAAACGCGGGCGGCGAGCCGAGAGGGGTCAGCCCGGCTCCCGCCAGAGCGGCACCGCGTCCTGTACGGCCGCGATGAGCTGGTCCAGTACCTGCTGAGCCGCCTGCGCCGACGCCCGCTCGGTCAACGCGAGCCGGGCGTCGTCCACGGCGGCTTCGACGACCCACAGCCGGTCCTGGAGATCATGCACCGCGCGCCGTGGCAGCACCAGGACGTCACCGCCGGCGCTGATGTGCCGCCCGCCGCGCCGGGCCTCGTAGTCCCGCTGCCGGCACGCCTGCCGGCAGAACTCCCGCGGTCGCCCGGGTCCCTTCGTCACGGGAAACCGTCGACCGCACCAGCGGCAGCGACGTTCAACTGCTCCACCGACTTCCGTCACCATGACGAAACCATAGCGGCCCGGCCGACCGAGCCGGCGCGTCAACTGCCGACGCAATCAACTGCGGAGCAGCGCTCGGGCGCCCCCAACAGCCATGGCGGCGGCAAGGACGAGCCCGCTGGCGGCGATGGTCGACTCGACCGGGTCCCAGTCCCCGCCGAGCCGCCGGCGGACCACCCGCTCGCCGAGGTAGCCACTGATCATCATGCTGCCGAGCCCGGCGACGGCCCGGGTGGCCCGGCGGTCCGCGCCGCGGAAGAGCCGAGAGGTGGCGACCGCCTGCAAACCGAGCATCGCGACCGGCGCGGACAGCGCCGTGCCGAGCACCAGCGAGTCGCGGGCGACGTTCTCCGGCCGGCCGGAGATCGGCGGGAAAGCGAGGTCGTATGGCAACCGACGTCGCACCGCGACGACGTGCCCGGCGACTCCGGCAGCAAGCTGTGCCGACGCGATCGTGGCGAGGGTGAGGGAACTGCTTGATGTGCTGCGCATGGGAGTGACCCTTCTGTCGAGGTGGAGCTTTACTGTGTCGTAGAGCTGCACCGTGTCGTAGGCCCCTTGCCGCGGTCTTGTGAACTACTCGCAGCCGGCTGTCGCCGCGCCGAGCGGCTCACTAGGGTGAGCGGATGCCTGCCGACCGCCGCATCGTCCTGTTCGGAGCCACCGGCTACACCGGCCGACTGACCGCCGAAGCTCTGATACGAGCCGGGACCCGCCCGGTGCTCGCCGGCCGGAACCGGGAGCGACTGCAGTCGTTGGCCGACCAACTCGCGAGCGGGGTGGTGGACAGCACACCGATCGAGGTCGCAACCGCCGACGTGACCGATCCGGCGTCGGTCGCGGCGCTGCTCTCCCCGGGCGACGTGCTCGTCAGCACGGTCGGACCGTTCCTCGAGCTCGGCGAGCCGGCGGTACAGGCGGCTCTCGCGGCTCGGGCCTCCTACCTCGATTCGACCGGCGAGCCGCCTTTCGTCCGGACCGTGTTCCAGACCTACGGTCCGCGCGCCGCGGACGCCGGCGCCGGGCTGCTCCCCGCGTTCGGTTACGACTACGTCCCCGGCAACCTCGCCGCCGGGCTCGTGCTGGAGCAGGCCGGAGCGGCCGCGACCCGGGTCGACGTCGGCTACTTCACGACCGGTCCGATGGACACCTCGTCGGCAAGCAGTGGAACCGCGGCGTCGATGGCCGGAATCCTGTTCGAGACCGGCTTCGTCTGGCGTAACAGCCGCTTGGAACCCGCGCGGACGGCGGCGACGGTGCGCTCGTTCACCGTCGACGGGCAGCGACGCAGCGGCATCTCGCTGGCCGGGTCGGAGCACTTGGCGCTCCCCCGGATCGCTCCCCAGCTGGAGGATGTCAACGTCTACCTCGGGTGGACCGGCCCGCTCTCCCGACCCGTGCAGGTGGGAAGTCTGCTTCTCGACGGGGTACGCCGGCTCCCGGCGGTGGCCGACGGCCTCCGCCGTGCACTCCGCCGGTACCGCCCGGCGCCCGGAGCCGGGCCGGACGAGGCCGCCCGCGCGGCCACCGGCAGCATCGTCGTGGCGCACGCCTACGACGGGGACGGCCGGCTGCTCGCCCACGTCGTCCTGCGCGGTCCCAACGGCTACGCGCTCACCGGCGACCTGCTCGCCTGGGGTGCTCGGCAGGCACTCGACGAGCCGCTGCCACCCGGCGCGCTCGGCCCGGTCGACGCGTTCGGACTCGAACGGCTGACGAAGGGCTGCGCGGAGCTCGGGCTGGTCGCCGACCAGCCCGCAGCCTGAGGACGAGGTCTACCGAACCCGGCCGACCAGGTAGCCGGAGCTGTAGACGCGCTGCAACCGGACCGACGCACCGGTGTGCGGGGCGTTCCACATCGAGCCGTAGCCGGCGTAGATGCCGACGTGCCCGAGGTCCGGGGTGAAGATCAGGTCGCCGGGTCGGAGCTGTGAGCGCGAGATCTTGGTGACCGCGTACTGCTGGTAGGTGGTGCGTGGCAGGCGCTTGCCGAGCCGGCTGTACACGTACTGGGTGTATCCGCTGCAGTCAAAGGTTCGCGGGCCCGTCGCGCCGTAGACGTAGGGCCGGCCGCGCAGGGTCGCCGCGACCTGGAGCGCCCGGAGGCCGAGCGACGAGCTGGCCCGGCGGGGCGCAGCGTGCGGCTTCCGGCTCGCCAAGATCTGCAGCATCTTCATCGCGGTGGCCTGGGTGACGTTGCCGGTCACTGGCAGGTGGTATTTGCGCTGCAGGTGGATCACGGCGCTGCGCGTCTCGTTGCCGAAGTAGCCGGTCTGCCGCACGCCGAGCAGGCGCTGGATGTAGACGACCTGCGGTCCGCGAGCACCGACGTGGACCGTCGAGCCGGCCGCCTGCGCGGAGGCGGTCATCCCACCGCTCAGCGGCAGGTAGGCCCCGCAGACCAGCCCGAAGGCAAGTGCGGTTGAGGCGAGACGCTTGCGCACCATGATTGCTCCCGGCCCTCGCGGCCACCGCATCGGGTAGCGCGTCCGTCCTTCGTCGCGATCGCTGCGGCGCGGACGGATTGCGGGAACGCCGGAGCGCGCCCACCGAACGGCGGGCTGCATCTCTCAGCAATTCGGGACGGCAATCGTTCAGGTGAAGTGATCAAGCACGAGGTACACCCGTCTGGAGTAACGCAGAGTAGTTACTCGGGATGGGCCAAACGCCCAGCGCTGCGCTCAGCGCGTAGCTGCGGCGATGCCGACGGCGGCCGCACCGAGGCCCGTGACCAGCGCCGCCCCCCCGGGCAACGGCCGAACGTGACCGCCTCGGAGCGCGCCGGCGACGGCAACGGCGTCGCCGGCGTCGCAGAGCACTCCGAGTAGCAGCAGTTCGCGGAGCATCGGGTCGAGGCCGGCGCCCAGCAGCGTGGCAGCGCGTCCTCGCCGGGACCGGTTCAGGGCCCAGAGCACGCCGACCCCGAGAGCGAAGTCACGGACCGCGAACATGCGCGCGAGCCAGGCGGTGCGCTCGGCCGTGGCCGAATCGCCACCCAGGCCCTTGACCAGCAAGGTCGGCCGGAGGAAGACCGCACTCCCGATGACTGCCCGGCCGGCAGCAAGGGCGACGATGGGGCTGGTCGTGGTCACGGGAAACTCCTGTATCGGGGACGGAGCCGGTGCTACCGTTAGCGGTTCGGTGGAACGGGAACGACAACCGATGTCCCGGCGTTGTACGCCTGGAAACACTTACCATGCCATCAACCGCCCGGAGGCGAACCACAGTGGGCGAGCGTGTTCTTCGCGGCAGCCGTCTCGGCGCCGTATCGTACGAAACGGATCGCGGCACCGAAATGGCCGCTCGGCAGAATGTCACCTACGACTGTCCGGTCGGACACTCGTTCGCGATGACCTTCGCTGCTGAGGCCGACGTGCCGGCGCTCTGGGAGTGCAAGGTCTGCGGCGGCGAAGCGCTGCTCGTGGACGGCGAGCGGCCCGAGCCGAAGAAGGTCAAGCCGGCCCGCACCCACTGGGACATGCTCATGGAGCGTCGGACCACCGAGGACCTCGAGGAGGTCCTCGCCGAGCGGCTCGCCGTACTCCGGGAGCGCACCCGCAAGACCGCCTGACCGCGACTCCGGCCCGTGCGCCGGAACCGCTGACCCGGCTGACGACGCCGCTGATGCCTACGGGCTCGGCGGCGTTTTGTCGTCCGGGTGCTGAATGACCTCGCCGTCGATGACGTGAATGTCAGCCGGGTCTCCCGGCCGGCGTCCTGCTGGGCGCCCGGCCGATGGGCCGCGCCGGGCGGCACGACCGGCCGGCGACCCGAACGGCAGCCCGACGCGCGCCCCCACTCGGCGGGCGGCGAAGCGCAGCATCAGGCGCCGGGCCAGCGGACGGGTGATCGGCAGCAGCGCGAACAAACCGACGATGTCGGAGAGGAATCCCGGGGTCAGCAGCAACGTGCCGCCGACGATCACCAGTGCTCCGTCGGCAACCTCGCGGCCGGGCGGACGGTGCTCCTCCAGCGCTCGCTGGAACGCTTGCCAGGTGCGTCGTCCCTCCCGCCGCACCAACCATGCGCCCAGGAACGACTCGGCGATCAGCACCGCGATCGTCAACCACCCGCCGATGACGTCGGCGACCTGCAGGATGACGTAGAGCTCGAGGACCGGGACCGCGAGGAAGAGCAACAGCAGCAGGGCTGACACGGCGTCAGCCCCCGGCTCGGGTGACGACGTCCTCGGTGTCGGTCGAAGGACTCGCTACCGGCCGGCCAGCCGTCAGCGGCACGGAAAGCGTTGCGGTACCGCTGCTCCCGTCCGGTGCGGCGTCGACTGCCGGCGCCTCCGCGGCGACGGACGGCCCCGCGGCGTTGGGGGGTTCGGCGGGGGCTGGCGACCCCGTCGAGACGCGGCCACGGCGGCTGCGCAAGCCCCACCAGGTGACCCGCCACAGTGCTTCCGCGACGATGTCGCGGCTCATTTTCGACGTGCCGCGTTCCCGCTCGATGAAGGTGATTGGGACCTCGACGATGCGGCGCTTCTGCAGCCACGCCTGCCAGACCAGATCCACCTGGAAGCAATATCCCTGGCTGGAGACGGTGTCCAAGGCGAGGCTGCGCAGGAACGACGCTCGGTAGGCGCGGAACCCACCGGTCGCATCGGTGAGCGGCATGCCGAGGACGGTGCGGACGTAGGCGTTGCCGCCGCGGGAGAGCAGCAGCCGGGAGCGCGGCCAGTTGCGCACCTCTCCCCCGTCCATCCAGCGGGACCCGAGCACGACGTCGGCGTCCTGCAGTGCGGACAGCAGCCGCGGCAGCT
The DNA here is from genome assembly GCA_035468175.1 of Frankiaceae bacterium. Taxonomy (GTDB): domain Bacteria; phylum Actinomycetota; class Actinomycetes; order Frankiales; family Frankiaceae; genus JAVEDQ01. Next base: position 49,086 of record DATITC010000010.1, read on the forward strand.
CCTCCGGCGTGTGCGAGCCGTCGGCGTCCATCTCCACCACGACGTCGTAGCCGGCGGCGAGAGCGTGAGCGAATCCGGCGACGTACGCAGCTCCGAGACCCGCCTTGCCGGCGCGGTGCAGCACCCCGATCCCCGGGTCGGCGGCGGCGAGCTCGTCCGCGATCACACCGGTGCCGTCCGGGCTCGCGTCATCGATCACCAAGACGTCCGCCTCGGGCACAGCGGCGCGCACCCGGCGCACCGTGCCGGGCAGGTTGTCCCGCTCGTCGTAGGTGGGGATGCACACCAGGACCCGGGGTGCGTGCAACGGACCCGGAGGTGCCGGGGACGGGCTGTTGCGCATCACGCCGTTGATCCTGCCTCGTCCGGGCGCTCGGTGTCGGAAGCACCGCTCGGTGCGCCGGCCGGTCTGTCGCCACTGGCCGCGCCGCGCCGCGCCCGGCGGCGACCGAGCAGAACCGCGGGACCGAGGACGGCGAGCGCCAGCAGGGCGTACTCGGGCCAGGTGCCGACGTGGTCGGCGATGGTGGTGCTGGACCGCAACGGCAGGGTGGCGACGAGCGCGTCGGGGGTGTACAGCCCGGAATGGGCGACCACCGTGCCGTCCGGGCGGATCAGGGCACTGCGCCCGCTCGTCGCCACGACCACGGTGGACCGCCCGTGCTCGATCGACCGCAGCCGGGACATCGCCATCTGCTGATAGGTCTCACCGGAGCGACCGAAGGTGGCGTTGTTCGTCTGCACGACCAGCAGCCGGGCGTGCCCGTCCACCACGTCCCGGACAATTCCGTCGTAGGCGACCTCGAAGCAGATGACGTCGCCGATGCGGTACTCGCCCCCGGGCCCGGTCAGGGTCAGCAGACCCGGCGTCTTCCCCGGGAGGAAGTCGTTCGGCAGGCTGTCGGCGAAGCGGCCGACCAGCCGCTGGAGGATGGCCCGGCCCGGCAGATATTCGCCGAAGGGCACCGGGTGCCGCTTGACGTACATCTGGCCGAGGTAGCCGTCCGGTCCCCAGATCAGCCCGGCGTTGCGGACGTGGCCGACGCCAGGGCCTTGCAGCACCGCTCCCACCAGCAGCGGGCGCCCGATGGCCCGGGAGGCGTCGGACAGCATCACGGCTGCCTGCGGGTCGTCGAAGGGATCGAGGTCGGACGAGTTCTCCGGCCAAACCACCACGTCCGGTGCCGGGACCCGGCCGGCGGCGACGTCCGCCGCGAGCTGCCGGGTGCGAGCCAGGTGGTTGCGGGTGACAGCCCGGCGCTGACCCATCCAGTCCAGGCCGATGCGCGGCACGTTTCCCTGGACGGCGGCGACCGTCGCGTTCGGAGGTCCGGCACCCGTGGGGTCGGTTTCACCACTGGACGGCGTCGGCACCGCCCAGCCGAGGGCCAGGACGAGCACCGCACCGAGCGCCAGGCCCACGGGTAGCAAGCCGGCGCGACGCCATCCTGCGGAGGGTGACGCGGACCGCCGAGCCCGGACGACGGCGAGTACCGCGGACGCGAGCAGGCCACCAACGAGCGCGACCGCGAACGTGACCAGCGGCGCGCCGCCGAGCGCGGCGAGACGGGTCACCGGAGCAACGGCGCCGTCCGCCGGTTGGATGAAGGCGAGGCGGGCCCAGGGGAACCCGCCGAAGGGCAGCCGGTCCCGGACACCCTCGGCGAGCACCCACGCCGTACCGACCCATAGCGGGGTGGCGGGAAGACGGGCGGCGAGCGTGCACAGCGGTCCGAGGAGCGCGACGAACAGGGCCTGCAGCACGCTGAGGATCAGCCAGCCGTCGTCGCCCGCGGCCCGGCTCCAGGCCAGCAGGGGCACCAGGAAGCCGAGGCCGAACAGGAATGCCAGTCCGTAGGCGGCGCGAAGCCCGATGCCCCGGACCACGAGGGCGAGCACGGCGACGGCGACGGGGGCAAGCAGCCAGAGGTCGTGCGGTGGGAACGCCACCGAGAGCAGAACCCCGGCCAGTATCGCGGCTACCGGCCGCAGCCAACGGGGGGCCCGACCGGTAGGTCGGCTCAGCTGCGTGCGGCGTCCACGCCGAGCCGGGGGTTGGGGCGCTTGCGGCGCTCCGAGCTCCTCGGCGGGGCTGCGGGTGGCTCCGCGGACCGCGGGGTCCGTCGGAGCGCGAGGGACGACGCTCATCTCGTCCATTGTGCGGCCGGTCCCGATGCGCTGCTCCGAGCGTGCGGTCACGTCACACGGCGACGCCTCACCTCGGACCGGGTCGCGACCTCAGGTAAACCTTCGGAGTACGCGGTCGACCCTCGACCTCGACCTGTACCTCGACCAGAGAGTTCGGGTGAGGTTCACGGTTGGCACGTCATGGATCGGCGGGTACGACTGGGCCTACATATGACGCGGCCTGCACAGAACGCGGCCTGCACATGACCGGGCCTGCACGTGAAAAAATGGTGGCCCCGGGTCACCCTTCGGACCGAACGCCTGCCCGCTGGCTGCGAGCAGGCATCCGTTGTCTACTGGATGACCCGGGCCACCGTCCCGGGCCGTGTGCGCGAAAGTCAGCCGAGTCGGCTACTCCTCCACACGGCACCGGCTCCGCCGGGAGCGCGTAGCCCTGCTTCCACCAGATGTCGCACCCGGCTGGCGAGCCGCGGCGTCGGTAAGCCGCTTTCCGGGCTGACAGTCGGCGTGAGCAGCGCGGGCTCCTTTATCGGCGGATCGTTCCGTGCGGGGGACGTTACCGAGGACGGGGCTAGCACTCAACACCGCTCTCGCCAGCGGTTGCTGCGGTTAGCGCAGGTCAGACGGCTGTTCGTCACCTGATCCCTGGCACAGATTCGCAAGGTTTTCCGGGAGCCACGGCGTGTTGTCGATGATTTCATTCTTCTAACTACTCACCGCGACGTTCTTTGGTGGTCTCGAAACTGTGCGTGAACGAGACGGAAACGGACGTCGCCGCCCCGTCGCCACCGGCGTGTCGCGATCCGCCGGTTTCGCTCAAGGACTGGTCGCCTCAGCCGATCGAGCCGTCGTCGAAGACGATCCGGCCACCGACCACGGTCCGTCGGCAGTGCGGCACGGGGGCGCCGTCGCTCAGGTCGGGCAGTCCTGGCGTCGCCGCCCGAGGATCGGTCGACCACGCGGCCACCCGGGCGTCCGGCGTTCGCACGACGAGCGCCCCCTCGTAGTCCCAGATCGCGAACGTCGCCGTCGCGCCCGGCCGGATTTCCCCGGACGCGTCCTGCGCCGCCGCCCGGCGACCGCCACGCGTTGCCGCAGCGAAGGCGGCACGGACAGAGATGGCGGAGTCCCCCAGTTCAGCAGAGCTCGCCGTTCGTACGACCTCCCACAGCGAACGGGCTGGGCCGGCGGCCGCACTACCGAAGGCGAGCGGAACTCCGGCGCCGGCGAGCTCCCGGAGCGATAGCCAACCGGCAGCCCCGGGAGCGGCAGACCCTGAGGCGGCGGGACGGGAGCCGGCGGGACCTGAGATGGGGGCCAGACAGACGATGAAGCCGAGGCGGGCGAGCTCCGCCAGCACGGACCCAGGGACCCCACTCCTGCTGTGCAACCGGTGCCGAGCCCCCACGAAGCGGGCGATGCCCGACTCGTCCGCCGCCGCCGCTGCTGCGATCAGTACCAGCGCGAGATCGTCCGCGTCATCGAGCACCACCACGGTCTGCCGACCCGCCGTCGTGTCGTCCCGATAGCGGTGCCGCAGGGTGTCGAGATCTAGATCGCCGGACAGGACGCCCGAATAGGTCACCACCTCGGGTCCGGACGACCAGCCGCCGCGCTCCCGTTCCGACACCGAGCCGTTGCTCCGGAGCAGGTGCACCGCACCGACGCCGAGGCCGGCCGCCGCCCGTACCGACGAGGTGGAGTGCGCCGCATCGACCCAGGCGTCCACGAACGCCGGCGCGAGCAGACCCCCCTGCAGATCCACGACGACGTCGGCAGCTCCGAGTCGGGCGGCGGCTTCGTCGGTACCGGCCCAGATGATCGCCTTGGAAGTCGCGCCGGCCTCGACGTCTGCGCCATCAGCGCCGGACTCGACAAGGAGCGCCGTCGCCCGCGGAGTGCCAGGGGCGTAGATGCTGCCGGACCGGTAGAGCGTCGTCGTCATCGCTGGACCGTCGGTTCCTTCCCCCTGGCATCGGATCCTCTGGGCGCGAGTGTCCTGGTTCGTCCTTGTCGAGCGCGGAACTCGCATTAGTCGCTGCTTGACCGTAGAGGTGAGGAGGATCACGTTACGAGGGTGTAAGTCGATCAGGCTCGGGTAGCAGGCCAGATGTTGCCCGCGAGCAGCGATGGTCCGAGCCGAGCCCGGGCCAGAACCCGTCCGACCCCTCCGGACGGTCCCGTGGACCGGCTCCAGCCGTTCCCGACAGACAGGAGACCGTCTGTGCCAGCGGTCACAGCAGGTTCTCGCGGCGACGGCGCCGGGTCGTCTCGCGGTCGGCGGCGCAGCCGACCGGCACCGAGACCTCCGCACCGTCGGGCTCAGCGCACCCGCACGCCTTCCCGTCGGCTCCTGGGCACCGGCGTGGCCGCCCTCCTGTTACTGCCGCTGCTCGCCGCCTGCGGTGGGGGCGGCGGCGGAGTACCTACGCTGAACTGGTACATCGGCAAGCAGTCCGGTGGCTGGATCGAGAACGCGATCACCGAATGCAACAAGCAGGCCGGGGGCAAGTACAAGATCCAGTTCCAGGAGCTGCCCAAACGGGCCACTGACCAGCGCGAGCAGTTGGTCCGCCGCCTCGCCGCCAACGACTCGTCCATCGACATCGTCGGTATGGACGTGATCTGGACTGCGGAATTCGCCAACGCGAAGTGGATCGTCCCCTTCCCGGACAGTGAGCGCGCGGCGCTCACCGACGGTGTCCTGAAGGGCCCGGTCGAGAGCGGGACCTATCAGAACAAGCTCTACGCCGCTCCCTTCACCTCGAACACCCAGCTGCTCTGGTATCGCAAGGATCTGGTGGCAGCCCCGCCGCCGGACTTCACGTGGCAACAGATGATCGACACGGCAGCCGGCCTGGGGAAGAAGGTCCAGATCCAGGGCGCCCGCGCGGAGAGCCTCAACGTCACCTTCAACGCGTTGCTGGAGTCTTCGGGTGGCCGCTTCCTCGACAATCCGGAGGCCGGCAAGAACGCGACGATCAGCCTGGAACCCGGCCCGACGACCAAGGCGCTCGCGGCGCTGAGCAACTTCGCGAATTCGCCCGTTGCCAGCCCCGAGCTGAACACCGCCGAGGAGGACACCAGCCGGGCAGCGTTCGAGAAGGGCGACTCGGTGTATGAGATCAACTACCCGTTCATCTACCCCAGCGCGGCGTCGGCGACCGCGGTGCCGGACCTGCAGAAGAAGTTGGGTTGGGCGCGCTTCCCGCGGGTGGACGCGAACATTCCCAGCCGACCGCCGCTCGGCGGGTTCAACCTGAGCGTGGGCTCGCACAGCACGCACAAGGCCGAGGCCTTTCAGGCGATTCAGTGCATTCGCCAGCCGGCCAACCAGCTGTTCGCGGCCGAGAAGGGTGGTAACCCGCCCACGACCTCGGCGGTCTATGACCAATTGACCACCGACCAGTACCCCTTCAAGGACGTTCTCCGGTCCTCGATCAACGACGCGGCTCCGCGGCCCGTCTCCCCCGCCTACAACGACCTTTCCTTGGCCCTTCAGAACGTCATCCATCCCCTCAACAGCTTCGACCCGGCGGCTGCTGCCGTCGCCCTGCGCAAGCTGTGTGAACAGGCGCTGAAATCGGAGGCGGTGCTGTCGTGACGAATGTGACCGATGCCCCCCAGATAGCCCGGCCGACGGCGAAGCAGAACAAGCTGACCGACCGGGACAAGGCGGAGCGGCGACTCGGAATTCGCCTTGTCCTGCCTGCCGCCATCGTCATGGCGCTGGTGACGATCTACCCGATCTGTTACGCGATCTGGCTGTCGCTCCAGCGCTACAACCTTCGCTTTCCGGACGACCGGAAGTACGTCTGGTTCGGGAATTACACCAAGATCCTCTCCTCCGGGGTCTTCTGGCAGGTGTTCACGAACACCATCGCCATCACGGTGATCTCAGTCGTGATCGAGTTCGTCCTCGGGCTCGCGCTCGCGCTCGTGATGCACCGGGCGATCTTCGGTCGGAACATCGTCCGGACGTCGATCCTCATCCCCTACGGGATCATCACGGTGGTCGCGGCTTTCGCTTTCCGGTTCGCCGTCTCGCCGGACGAGGGCGGGTTCCTGTTCAAGCACGCGAGCACCCCACCGCTGAGCAGCCACTACGGGTCGCTTGCCGTCATCATCCTGACCGAGGTCTGGAAGACGACCCCGTTCATGTCATTGCTGCTGCTCGCTGGTCTCGCGACCGTGCCGAACGAACTCGTCGAAGCGGCGAAGGTTGATGGTGCTTCAGCGTGGCAGCGGCTTCTCAAGGTCATCTTGCCGACGATGAAATCGGCCGTGATGGTGGCGCTGCTGTTCCGCACCCTGGACGCGATACGCATCTTCGACACGGTCTATATACAGACGAAAGGTGCGAACAACACCGCGACGCTCTCGCAGCTCGGCTACAACCAGCTGATCAATCAGTTGAACCTCGGACTCGGGTCCGCGGTGTCCGTGCTGCTGTTCTTACTCGTCGTCCTGATCGCGTTCATCTTCGTCAAGGGCTTCCGCACCGATCTCGGTGCCGTCAGGGGTGAGCGCTGATGTCCAGTCAGACGAGCACCGTCACCACCCATTCGTCGCGGGCAGGCGGGCGCGCCGGCGCGGGACGGCCCCAGGTCGCGCCGGACCGGCGACGGATCGAGTTCAAGTGGATCGTCCTGACGATCTTCATCATCGTGTACGCCCTGATCCCGCTGGCCTGGATCCTGTCGCTGTCGTTCAAGTCACCGGCGGCGGTGACCGACGGCAAGCTCATCCCGACGGATCCCTCGCTCGAGAACTATCGAACGATCTTCACGACCGGGGTCTTCGTCCGGCCGCTGATCAACTCGATCGGGATCACCATCATCTCCACGGTCATCGCGGTCGCTCTTGCCACGTTGGCCGCCTACGCGATCGCTCGCCTGAACTTCCCGGGTAAGCGGCTCGTGCTGACCGCGGCGCTCGCCATCGCGATGTTCCCGCCGATCTCGATCGTCGGCCCGCTGTTCAACATGTGGCGGAGCCTCGGGCTCTACGACACGTGGCCGGGTCTGATCATCCCGTACATGACGTTCGCGCTGCCGATGTCGATCTGGGTGCTGTCCGCGTTCTTCCGGGAGATCCCCTGGGAGCTCGAGCAAGCAGCCGGTGTCGACGGTGCCACGCCTTTCCAGGCGTTCCGCAAGGTCATCGTTCCGCTCGCGGCACCTGGAGTGTTCACGGCGGCGATCCTGGTGTTCTTCTTTGCCTGGAACGACTTCGTCTTCGCCATCACGCTGACGTCGACGGACCGCAGTCGCACGGTGCCCGCTGCGCTGAACTTCTTCACTGGCGCGTCCCAGTTCCAGCAGCCGACTGGCGCCATCTCGGCGGCGGCCATCATCGTCACGATTCCCATCATTCTCCTGGTGCTGGCCTTCCAGCGCAGGATCGTCGCCGGCCTGACCGCCGGTGCCGTCAAGGGCTAGAGCCAGAAGGACACGAGAACATGGCCGAGATCATCCTCACCAACGTCACCAAGCGGTTCGGCGACGGCACCATCGCCGTCGACAACGTCAACCTCGACATCGCGGACGGAGAGTTCGTCATCCTGGTCGGCCCTTCGGGCTGCGGGAAGTCGACTCTGCTCCGCATGATCGTCGGGCTGGAGGACATCAGCAGCGGCGAGGTCAACATCGGCGGGCAGATGGTGAACAATTCCGCCCCCCGGGACCGCAACCTGGCGATGGTCTTCCAGAACTACGCGCTCTACCCCCACCTGTCCGTGCGCGAGAACATCGCCTTCCCGCTGCGGATGGCCAAGGTCCCCGACAGCGAGGTCAAGCAGCGCGTCGACGAAGCCGCCCGCGTCCTCGAACTCGGAGAGCTGCTCGAACGCAAGCCGGGTGCACTGTCCGGTGGCCAACGTCAGCGGGTGGCCATGGGGCGCGCGATCGTCCGCGAGCCGCAAGCCTTCCTGTTCGACGAGCCGCTGTCGAACCTTGACGCCAAGCTGCGTGGGCAGATGCGGACCGAGATCGCCCGACTGCAGAAGCGGTTCGGGACGACCACGGTCTATGTCACCCACGACCAGACCGAGGCCATGACGCTCGGCGATCGGGTGGCCGTTCTGCGCCGCGGGGTCCTGCAGCAGGTCGGCACACCGCGGGAGCTCTACAACTCGCCGGTCAACCTGTTCGTGGCCGGCTTCATCGGCTCGCCGTCGATGAACTTCCTCCCGGCGACCTTGACCGGGCACCGGCTGGGGCTGCCGACGGGCGAGGTCGACCTTCCGGAGGAGCTGGCGGCCCGGCTGTCGACTGGCACTGGTGCACGCACCGTCATTGCCGGGATCCGGCCCGAGCACTTCGAGGACGCGAACCTCATTCCTGAAGACGAGCTCGGCTTCGGTGCGACGTTTCCGGCCACGATCGACGTCATCGAGTGGATGGGTTCCGAGCTGTACGCCTACTTTCCTGTGCGCTCGGGGCAGGGTCAGCAGGCTGGCCTGGCCGAACTGGCCAGGGACCTCGAGCAGGAGGGCGTGCGAAGCGAGACGGACGAGAGCCAGGTCGTCGCCCGGCTCGACCCGGCGAGCCAGGTCCGCGAGAACGGCGAGGCCCAGCTCTGGCTGGACATCCGTCGCATCCACCTGTTCGACCCGGAGACCGGCGAGAACCTCACCCTGCCTACCGGTACAGCGACGACGGGCGGAGCGACGGGCGCCCTTGAGGGAGACGGCAGCGACCCGCTGACGAAGGAAGGCGACGCCGGTAACCCGCCGCACGCCGGCGGTGCGCACCGGGCGACCTGAGCACGCCGGCGTTCGTCCGGCTCAGCGTTTCCGAGCCCGCCGGCGGGGTCGGCGCCGCCGTCGAGTCGCTGACACCGCGTCCACCGAGCGCTCGTCCCAGACGTGACTGCGCAGCAACCGATAGCGCTGCGCGGACAGTTGCAGGTAGGCCTCGGTCTCAGTGAGCGCGCTCGGGTTGCCATCCTCGTTGTCAAAGTCCAGCAGCCCGCTCTCGCGCAGGAGGTCGACCGCGGGCCGGTACTCCTCGGTCCACCACAGTCGGGCGATCTCCGCCCGGGGGAGCAGCACGTCGCGCTCCTGCATGACGCGGAAACCCCATGCCTCGACCCCCTCGGCGAGCTCCGCGTACTCGGTCGGGTCGCGCAGGGAGATCGAGGACCGCGCCTCGGCGGGTAGCGGCACCCGCTCGTAGAACACGCGCTCGTGGCCCTTCAGCGGCAGCTGGCCGACGGTCAAGCTCGCGCCGGCGGGGAGGGCCGTCTCGACCTCGGTGACGATCGCGCGAATGGTGTCCCAGCCCATCGCCCGCGCCACGGCGATCCGGTGATGCCCGTCCTTCACGAAGTGCACCAGGCCGACGCGGTAGAGGTCGACGGGCGGCATCTCCCGGCCCCGTCTGATGGAGCCGGCGATTCGTTCGAAGCGGCTCCGGGCCAGCTCGGTGGTCGGCCGGAAGCGCCGGTCGAAGCCGGACCGGCGGTCTACCGAGCCGACGATGCTGTCGATCTCGACCAGCTGCTCACCGAGGTTGTGCTGCCCGCGTCGGCCGAGCGCCGCGACGACTTCGTCGAAGGGGAGCAGCACGTCCAGGTCACCGGGCCGGCCTCGCAACCGTGCTGCTACCCGGGCCCACTGAGCGCGTCGCCGAGCGCGGGTGAAATCGTCCCGGGAATCCGCCTCCGGGAAGCCGGTGCTGCGCCAGCCGCTCGTCACCGCGGGTCCGCGGAACGTCCGGATGGCACTCGAGGTCCGGGAACGTGACGAGACGGCACGGCCGTTATTGTCCCCGCGGGCAGAGGGACGTACCAGCTCATTGGTAGCCGACACGCGAGTCCAACCGGTGCGAGTCCGCCACCACCGGGCGGCGGTACGGTTCGCGCCATGAGCACCTCCGGCACTCCGGGTGCGGATGACCGGCTCCTGCTGCTGGACACACCGAGCCTGTATTTCCGGGCCTACCACGGTGTGCCTCGGTCGGTGACGGCTCCGGACGGCAGCCCGGTCAATGCGATCCGCGGGACGGTGGACGTCCTGGCCCGGCAGCTCCGCGACCTCCGGCCGAACCGCATCGTCGCCTGCTTCGACGAGGACTGGCGACCCGCCTGGCGCGTGGAACTACTGCCGTCGTACAAGCTGCACCGGGTCGGGGAGGACGGCGGGGACCAGACGCCGGACGATCTCGGGCCGCAGGTGCCGGTGTTGGAGGCCGTGCTGGACGCCGTCGGCATCGCTCGGCTCGGGGCGGCGGGCTTCGAGGCGGACGACGTGATCGGCACACTCGCCACTCGCCATCCCGGACCGGTCGACATCCTCACCGGCGACCGCGATCTGTTCCAACTCATCCGGGACGACCGCCCGGTGCGGGTGATCTACACGGTCGAGAAGTTCCGCGCGGTCGACGAAGCGAGGGTGACCGAGAAGTACGGAATTCCGGGGCGGACCTACGGCGACTTCGCGGTGCTCCGCGGCGACCCCAGTGACGGCTTGCCGGGGGTACCGGGTATCGGGGCGAAGACCGCGGCCGCGCTGATCGAGCGGTTTGGCAGCGTCGAGGGGATGGTCGCGGCGATCGATGCCGGGAAGTCGGACGGCTTCCCGGCCGGAGCCAGAGCGAAGCTGGAGAACGCGCGGGGCTACCTGACGAACGCCGCGCCGGTCGTGCGGGTGCGCGACGACGTGCCGCTTCCGTCGGAGGCCGACGTCGACGACCGGGTCCCCCGCGAGCCGAAGGACCCGT
>DATITC010000011.1:0-30574 GCA_035468175.1 Frankiaceae bacterium
CGGAACTCGGCACCGGGCACCTCCGCTCCCGCTCCTAGCAGCCGGGCTGGTCCGTCCGACCCGCTGCGATGCTCTCCAGCGAGCCGATCGCATCGTCCAAAGTGTCGACCTTCACGAGCCGCAATCCGGCCGGAATCGCCCGACGCGCCTCCGCGCAGTTCGATGCGGGCGTCAGGAACACGCGCGCGCCGGCCTGCCGGGCACCGACCAGCTTCTGCTGGATTCCTCCGATCGGGCCGACCTGTCCGTCCGGGTTGATCGTCCCGGTACCGGCGATCGTCTGACCGTTGGTGAGCGAACCGGGGGTCATCACGTCGTAGATGCCCAGCGCGAACATCATCCCCGCGCTCGGACCGCCGACCGCCTGGCCGTCGATCGACACCATCTGGAGATTGACCTTCACGTCCCGCTGCTCGTCCAGGTACACCCCGATCACCGAACGGGCTGCCCCGTCCTGATCGGTGGCGGGACGCGTCGTGATCCGCGCGTCGGCGGGAGCGGCGTTCCCCCGCTTGTAGCGAACGCTGATCTCCTTGCCGGGCGGGCTGCCGCCGACCTTGGCGCGCAAGTCGATCGCATCGGCTGCCGGCGCTCCGTCCACGGCGAGCAGGACGTCGCCCTTCTGCAGCTTGCCAGCGGCCGGTGACCCGTCGGCGAGACCCGCCACGGTGACCGTGGCCGGGATCCGCAGCTCATGCAGTGCCGCGGAGATGGCCGACTTCTGCGAGTCGGCCATCTCCTGCTGGTACTGGCGTTGCAGGTCGGCGTCGCTCTGCCCCGGAGTCTTGGTGATCTCCTCGGGGACGACGGCCTTCTTCTTGGACAGGTACCCGACCAGCGCCTGCCACAGCGTCAAGCTGCTGTCCTGCGAGACGGTGGTGAGGTCGAGCTTCCCCGTCGTCGGGTAGGTCGGATGGCCGGTCACGCCGATCAGCGGCTTCCCGGCAGGCGCGGCGAGTGTGTCGCTGACCGGACCGGGCTCATCGGCGACGTAGGGCACGGGCAGGGCGAGACCGACCGCGAGCAGGGCCGCGACGAGGATCGACGTGACGAGCAGGGTGGCAGTCCGGCGCGTCACGTCGGCGAGTCTAGGGGGCGCCGGCCGCCCTCGACGCCGACGCGCCACCGCCGGGTCGCAGCCTGTGAGCTCCGCGGGTGCAGCACCGCCGCCCGCCAGTCGATCATTCGGGCGGAGCGATCACCAGCGGGCGGCGGGTCGTGCCAGGTCAGGAGGCGAAGTACCCGAGCGAACGCTCGATCGCCGGTTCCGGACGGACCTGCGGCACCAGCGGCTCTTCAGGAGCCGGGTCGAACGACGCGAAGGAGTCGAACTCGTCGGCCGGACCCTCTAGCTCATACGTGACATCGGCGAGCGGCGGGGGGTCGGCCAGCAGGGACGGCTCGGCCTGAATCGGGAGTTCGGCCAGCACCGGTGCCAGCCCCGGAACCTCGTCGGTGAACGCCGGCGCGTCGTTCGCGAACTGCTCGGCCTCAGCCGGCTCGTCGAGCTCGAAAACCCCGGCGCCGTCGACCGGCCGTGGCAGCAGGGACAGCGACCGAAAGTCGACCGGCTCCTCGTCGTCGACCGGCTCGGCCGCGTGGACCGGCTCAGGGGTGACGACCGGCGCAGGGGTGACGACCGGCTCAGCGGCGGCGACGAGCGCCGACGACGCTGCCTCCAAGGCCGAGACCTCGACTTCCGGCCCGCCGTCGGTGCTGCCGATCTCGACCCGGTAGTAGGTCCGGAAGCTCACCGGCACCGGGGTCAGGGCGTGCAGGGTGACGTCGGAGATGCCGCGCTCGTTGCGCAACCGCTCGACCAGGTGGACAGCCTCCTCGAGATCGCCGACGCGCCGGAACTCCGGCTCACCTGGCGATTGCGAAAAGAAGACGACATGCTCCATGACGGCCTCCGCCGTTTCGGCGCCACCTTTGTAGTGGCACCTTTCCCGGACGGAATCGGCACGTCAGTTCATCGGGCTGAAGCACCTGTATGGGTGTCCTCCGAACCGGGATTTCACCAGTACGGGGTCTGGCGCTGGGCCGTCAGGCGTGCCGACGGACGCGAGCGCTCGCCTTTGGACCGTCCTTGGCGGCCTGCTGCGCCGCCTTGCGGGCCGGAGCCCGCGGGTCGAGAGCCTCGAGACAACGGCGGTGGGCCTCGACGTCGTCACCGACGGTGACACGGTCGGCGGCGGACCGGCGGACACCGATCACGAGAAGGGCGATCGCGACCGCGATGGGTGGGACGAGAAGCAGGTACACGGGCGGCCTCTTGCGTTGCGGCGGGGCTACTTGTTGAGCCCGATCGCGACGCTACTCCGCGGAATCGGCCTCGGCGGTCCTTTCGGCACTCTCGCGCCGCCCGCGAGCATTCCGTTGGGCCAGGCGGGTGACGAACGCATGGCCGTCACTCGGCGTGACCGGTCGCTCAGATCAGGGGCTGCCGACCCACTCCGCATCGCCGTCGCTGAACATCTGGTGCTTCCAGATCGGCACCGTCGCCTTCAGGTCGTCGATCAGGCGCCGGCACGCGGTGAACGCCTCTCCACGGTGGGCTGCGGATGCGGCCACGACCACGGCGAGGTCGCCGATCGCCAGGTTCCCGACCCGGTGCTGCGCGGCGAGGGCGACCACCGGCATGTCGGCCGCAACGGCACGCGCGACCCGGTCCAGCTCGGCCAGGGCACTCGGGTGAGCGGCGTACTCGAGCCCCGCGACGGAGCGGTCGCCGTCCTCCTCGCGGACGGTGCCGATGAACACGGTGATCCCGCCGGCGGCGGGGTCGGCGACGGCGGCAAGGCACTCGTCCACCGAGAGCGGGGTGTCCCGCACATCGGTCGTGATGCGCACCCGAGAACCGTACGGCAGCCCTCCCGCCGAGAGGCAGCGTGCGGCGTGAGGTCGGGGGTCCGGCCGGACTATTCGCCAGCACGCTCGCAGCGGAATGAGGGCAGACTCCGAAGGTTCCGGCAGATACCGTCGACCCATGAGCGGCGGGCCTTTTCCCTTTGGATTCAGCGGTGGCTCCGGCGGCGAATCAGGCGGCTCGGGTGACGGTCCCGGCGGCGGCGACCCGTTCGGCTTCGGTGGGGGCAACATCTTCGCCGAGCTGGAGCGGCTGCTGTCCTGGCAGGGCGGCCCGGTCAACTGGAACATGGCCCGCCAGGTCGCGGAGCAGAGCATCGGCGACGCCGACAGCGCGGTGAGCATGGGCGAGCAGTCGGCGGTGCGCGAGGCCGGACGCCTCGCTGATCACTGGCTCGACGAGGTGACGACGCTTCCCGGCACCGGCGGCGAGGTCACCGCCTGGACCCGCATGGAATGGGTCCGCGAGACCCTTCCCGTCTGGCAGACCCTCGCCGACCCGATCGCCGGAAAGGTCGTCGACGCGATGGGTTCAGCGGTCGCGGGCGGCCTGTCCAACCTCCCGGGGATGGAGGGGCTGGAGAGTCAGCTCCCGCCCGGGCTGGACCTCGGTCAGCTGGCGGCCGGGGGCGGCCCGTTCATGGGCATGCTCAAGCAGATCGGTGGCCTGCTGTTCGGCATGCAGGTCGGCTCCGCACTCGCCGCGTTGGCGCAGGAGGTGGTCTCGCCCACCGATGTCGGGCTACCGCTCGGCGGGCCGGCCCTGCTCCCGCGGAACATCGCCGCAGCCGGCGAGGGCCTCGAGGTCCCTGATGACCAGCTGCGCCTCTACCTCGCGCTCCGCGAGCTCGCCCATCAGCGGTTGTTTGCCCACGTTCCGTGGCTGCGGTCGCATCTGCTCGCGGCGGTCGAGACCTACGCCCGCGGCATCACGGTGGATCCGGAAGCGATCAGCCGCGCGGTCACCAACATCGACCCGTCGATGCTCGACCCGACGAAGCTCGACCCGGAAAACCTCGTCGAGGCGCTGGGCGCAGACGTCTTCCAGACCGAGAACTCGCCGGAGCAGGACGCGGCGCTGGCCCGGCTCGAGACGACGTTGGCGCTGATCGAGGGCTGGGTGGACGAGATCGTCGACGCGGCCGCGCGGGACCGGTTGCCGAGCGCCGGCGCACTCCGCGAGACGATCCGGCGTCGTCGGGCCACCGGCGGCCCCGCCGAACAGACCTTTGCCGCGCTGGTCGGTCTGGAGCTGCGGCCGCGTCGGCTGCGGGACGCGGCAGCGCTCTGGCGGGCGCTGCTCGACGAGCGTGGGATGGACGGGCGGGACGCGGTCTGGTCGCACCCCGACCTCATGCCGGGCAGCAGCGACCTGGACGACCCGCAGGCCTTCGCGACCGGGTCGTCCACCAACAACGACCTCGACCCGATCGCCGAGCTGCAGAAGCTGGCCGACCGGCCGGATGACGCACCGCGGCGGGAACAGCCGGACGACGAACCCGGCCCCGACCTCGACAAGGGCTGACGCAGGCAATCCCGGCTCACGCCTGCTCCGTCGTCCGGTCCGCACTGCCCGGACCCGCATCCGGATCGTCTTCGGCCTCGCCGTCGACGTCGCCGAACGGCAGCGAGTCGCTCCCGCCGGCGCTTCCGCCGGCCACAGCACCGGCGACGTAGCCCTCGAGGAACCCCCGCGCCCGCTCGGCGTGCGGATAGCGCGCGACCTCGGACCAGAAGCGCGCGCTGTGGTCCGCCTCCAGCAGGTGGGCGAGTTCGTGCACGAGGACGTAGTCGAGCACCCACCCAGGCATGCCGGCCAGCCGGGAGGAGATCCGGATACTGCGGTCAGCCGGTGTGCAGGACCCCCAGCGCCGTTGCTGCACGGTCGACCAGCGCACCGACGCGGGCCGGGCGCGACCACCGAAGTAACGGCGGGACAGCTCCGCGGCGCGCCGAGCCAGCGTTGCGTCCCTGGGCGCCGCCCGTCGGGAGTCCTTCGCGTCGAGCCGGGCGAGCATCCGCGCCACCAGGCGTGCCTCCTCCTTGGCCGGCAGTCCGGCCGGCACCAGCACGACGCTTCGGTCCCCGTCCCGGTAGGCCGAGACCGTCCGCCGGCGCCGAGCGCTGCGGCGGATCTCGACCTCGGGCTGGTTGTCGGTCACCCGCACTCCGTCCTGTCGTGCCGTCCCGTTCACGGTAGGTGGCCGGTACGACGATCTGCGCCCGCGCCACGGCTGATCACGACACGCCCGCGTCGCCACGCCGGGGAGCGCTGGAGCACTGGCTGTCCCCGGAAAATTCTTTTCACCGGCGGACATCGGCGCTGCTCAGCGACCGGAAACGGCACTTCTCCCCACACTGTTCGCAACCCTGTCCACAGCGATCGGCCTGCCGCTCCCCACCCTGTCCACATCGTTATCCACAGGGTGGGGACGGTGCGCGTTGACGGTCCCGGCGCGCCGTCCCTAGCGTCCCCGACGTCGCAGGTTCCGGTCCCCGGCGGCGTCGGTAGGGGAAGCCGGCGCACGTCGGGGGCCGGGACCTCGTGGCCACCGGACGGAGCCACCGCAGGGAGCTCCTGAACTGCGAGGTCGAACCGCGGAGATCAGAGTCCGCGGAAGACCGGGGTGCGCCGCTCTGCCTGGGCTCGCAGCCCTTCGCGCAGGTCCTGGCTCGCCAAGGTCACCGGCTGCGCCAGCGCCTCCCATTCCAGCGCCTCGACGAAGGACCGGGGACCGTGCTGCATCGCCCGTTTCGTCAGCCGCGTGGCGATTGGCGCGGTCGCCGCGGCCTTCCCCGCGATGTCGAGGACCTCGTCGAGCAGACGCTCGGCCGGGAAGACGTCGTTGACCAGGCCGATCGATGCCGCCTGCTCCCCGGTCAACACCCGTCCGGTGAACAGCATCTCCCGGGCCCGCGGCAAGCCCACCGCCTCCGGGAGCAGATACGTCGCCGCCATGCCCGGATGCATCCCGAGTGCGGTGAACGGCATCGCGAGCTTCGCCTCGGGGGTCGCGTATCGCAGGTCGCACCCGAGCGCGAGACACAAGCCGGCACCGATCGCAGCGCCGTTCAGCGCGGCGATCGTCGGAACCTCGAGCTCGCGGATGGACAGCCAGGTCCGGTAGAAGGGCAGCATCCGGTCGCGGAGCCGGATCGGAGCAGGACCGTTCGAGCCGTCGCCCTCCCCGAGCCAGGACAGGTCGCCGCCGGCGCAGAAAGCTTTCCCCTCGCCGGTGACGACCACGACTCGGACGCTGCGGTCGGTCGCGATCTCCGCGATCGCCGCCCGCCAGGCGTCGGTCAGCTCCTCCGTCATCGCATTGCGCCGCTCGGGCAGGTCGAGGGTCAGCAGGACCACTCCATCGGCGGGACGGTCGACGCGTAGCGGACCGGACATCGGGGCTCCTCGGTTCGGGTGCCGTTCGGCGGGTGCTGTTCGGCGGGTGCTGTTCGGCGGGTGCAGTCCAGTGGTGCCGTTCGGCGGGTTCAGTTCGGAGATTTCTGCTCCGACCGTAGAGACACCGCGCCGAATCGCGGCGCAGCAGGTCCGGCCATCGACTCCGATGGGCGCGCGGATGTGCACGAAAGGCGGGGGACCACCCGAACGGCCCTGCGCTCAGCCCTCGCGCCGTTCGATGGTGACGGAACAGATGTGCCGCTCACGTGGAGGTTTCCCATGCATGCTCACGAGCGGCGCCGTCGAGCCCGCGGGATGCTCGGCCTCGCGCTGAGCGCGGCCGTCATGTCAGCGTCGCTGACGGTTGCGGTCGCCCCGGCATCGGCAGGGGCCGCCCCGGCGGCCCCCACCAGTCCGGCCGCCACGTCGGTCGCGGCCGGCGGCCGAGCGGTCGTCACCGGCTCCGGTGGGGTGGAGGCCGCAGCGGCCGCCGTGCGTGCGGTCGGTGGCACCGTGTTGGACCAGCTCCCCCTCATCGGAGGTGTCTCCGCCGATCTCCCGGCCGGAGCCGTACTCCCGGGTTTTGTCGTGGCCGCCGACCGGCCCCTCTCCGTCGCCTCCGCGCGACCGGGGCGGGGCGCGTCCGACTCGGTCAGCGAGGTCGGCCCGGTGTCGACCGCCCGTAGCACCCTGGGTCTCGACGACAACTCCCCGACCGGGCAGGGCGTCACCGTCGCGGTGGTCGACACCGGCGTCGCGGACTCGGGCGACCTGACCGGCCGTGTTCTACACGTCGACGTCTCCGGGGCCCGCCTCCACGCCGGCACGGGGGACGGCTATGGCCACGGCACCTTCGTCGCGGGTCTGGTCGCCGGTGACGGCCAAGCCTCGGACGGCCGCTACCAGGGAGCCGCTCCGGACGCCCGCGTGCTCGACGTGCGGGTGGCTGCCGACGACGGCAGCACCTCGCTGATCACCGTGCTGCGCGGGCTGCAGATCGTCTCCGGCAGCGCCGACGCGATGCACGTGCGGGTGCTGAACCTGTCGTTGTCGTCCGGCAGCCCGCTGCCGTACCAGATCGACCCGCTGACCCAGGCGCTGGAAGCGCTGTGGCGCCAGGGCGTCACCGTCGTGACGGCGGCCGGCAACGACGGACCGACGCCGGGAAGCGTCAGCTCGCCCGGGCTCGACCCGACGTTGCTCACCGCTGGGGCGATCGACGAGGCCGGCACCGCGGCCCGCGAGGACGACACCGTGGCGCCGTACTCGGCCCGCGGACCTGTGCAGGGCGTGGCGAAGCCCGACCTGGTGGCCCCCGGATCGCACCTGGTCTCGCTGCGGGCGCCCGGTTCGATCGTGGACGCGGGGAACCCGGGCAGCCGGGTCGGCACGACCTACTTCCGCGGTAGCGGCACGTCGATGTCGACGGCGCTGGTCAGCGGGGTCGTGGCCGATCTCCTCTCAGCCCGCCCGGCCCTCAGCCCGGACCAGGTGAAGGCGCTACTGGCCGGCACCGCCTACAGCTCGCCCGGACTGACCGATGGTTCCGCGGCGGGTGCCGGTGGGGTCGACGCCGCATCTGCCTTCATCGCCCCGACTCCGACCGTCACCCCCTCCGACGACCCGGACGCACCGGACCCCATGACGTTGCCGGCCGGTCAGGTCAGGCAGTGGGACCGGTTCTCGCAGGCGCTGCTGGACGGGGACCGCAAGGAGGCCTACGCCGCCTGGACGAAGCTCTCGCCGGAGGCCCGCTCGTGGGTGGCCCGCTCCTGGGTCGCTCTCTCGCCGGAAGCCCGCTCGTGGGTGGCGCGCTCCTGGGTCGCTCGTAGCTGGGTGGGTGCCGATGGCACCGCCGACGAATGGCTCGCCCGCTCCTGGGCAGCACGGTCCTGGGTGGCCCGCAGCTGGGTCGCTCGGTCCTGGGTTGCGCGCAGCTGGGTCGGACGCAGCTGGGTCGCCCTCTCCTGGGTCGGACGCAGCTGGGTCGGACGGAGCTGGGTCGGCCGGAGCTGGGTGGACGACGACTGGGCCGACGGCTCCTGGGTCGGACGCTCCTGGGTCGGGCGCAGCTGGGTCGACGACGACTGGGCTGCTCGATCCTGGACGGCCAGGTCGTGGACCGCACAGTCGTGGACCGCAGCCTTCTGGTCGTAAACGCGCGGAGCCCGGTCGGGCGGCCACCTGCATAGGCAGGTGAGCCGCCCGTTCGGGCTCTCCAGGCGACCTCGCTTCCGACCGAGACACCTACTGTGAGACCGCTGCGTCCGGGACGGCTCCGGCCCTCCCCCGTGGAGCGGGTGGTGCTGAGCAGCCTGCTCGTCGGCGCTATGGCCGTGGCGGCCGTCGCCTGGGCCTGGTGGTCCCGCACGGTCGGCCCGGTACCGGCCCCGCTGTCGCTACGGGTACTCGCGCCGATGCTGCTCGTCGTCACGGTCGCCTCCGAACTCGTCGCCGTCCGACTTCGGCACGGCGACGAGGACGAGGCGCTGACGCTTCTCGAGGCAGCGGTCGTCGCCGACGTGCTGCTGCTGCCTCCCGTGGAGGCGATGCTGATCGCCATCGGTGGGCTCGCCTTCGCCTGCCTGCTCGCCCGACGACCGCTGGTGAAGACGCTGTTCAACCTCGGCGCGCACGCCTTCGGCACCGCGTTGCTCGTGTCGACCGTCGCGTTGCTCGCCCCACCGGGCACGGGGCTCCGCAGCCCGACCGTGGCGGCCATCTGCCTCGGCAACGTGCTGTTCGGCGCCGTGAACCTGGTCCTGCTCGCCGTGGTTCTCGCCGCCGCGACGGGGGCGTCGGCGCAGGAGACCGTCAAGGAGCAATGGCGGCTGTCGGCGGTCATGTCGATCGGCACGTGCGGGCTCGGGGCCGTCGCCGTTGCGCTCGCCGTGTCGGCGCCCGCGCTGCTGCCCTTCGCATTCCTGCCGGCCGCCGCCCTTACCTACGCCTACCGCGCCGCGGCCCAGGAGGCGCGGGAACGAGTCCGGTCAACCCGGCTGGCCGCGCTGTCCCAGGTGCTGGTCGGCCGCCTGGTAGCGGATGATCTGCTGTCCAACTTCCTCGGACTACTCCGCGAGACGTTCGACGCCGACACCGCCCGCGTCATCCTCGAAGGCGATGAGGAACGACCCGGCGCCGTCGTCCTGGCGCACGAGCACGGCGTCGACGTCGGCGACCTCACCGCGACCGACGCCGCGTTGCTGGCCCGCACCGGCGACGTCGCCGAGCTGGTGCCGGACGGGCTGGTCCCCGGCTGGGGGCAGGCCCTGCTGTCCCCGCTGGAAGCCGAGGGCCGTCGACTCGGCGCCCTGGTGCTCGTCGCTCCGGTGGCTCCGCGACGCAAGGACACCGACCTGAACGACCGGGACCTGGACGTCCTCGCGCCGCTGCTGTCCGCGCTCGGCGTCGCGTTGCGCGGCGCCGAGCACCTGAGCCGACTGGTCGAGGAGACCGGGAAGCTGCACGCCGTCGTCGACCACTCCAGCGACGGCATCCTGGTGCTCGACGGTGAAGGACGGGTCCAGGTGTGGAACCGCGCCATGGCTTCCATCAGCGGGGTGCCGGCCGAACTCGCGAACGGCCGTTCGCTCCGCGAGCTCCTCTCGACCAGCAACGGCGAGGGCGGGGTCCTCGACCCGATCGACGCGGGCTGGTCCCACCTGTCCCCGGAGACCCCGCAGGCCTCGGTCGAGCTGGCGCTGCACCGGCCGGACGGGGAACAGCGGTGGATCCGCGCCTCACACGCGGCGGTGTTCGCCGAGGGGCCGGACGGCCGGCCCGAACTGACCCAGGACATCGTCCTCGTCTATGACGTGACCAAGGCTCGCCAGGTGGAGCGGCTGAAGGCGGACTTCATCGCCACCGTCTCGCACGAACTGCGAACGCCGGTCACTCCGATCAAGGGCTACATCGACCTGCTACGCCGCCGCGGTGAGACCTTCACCCCAGAGCGGCGCCGCGAGATGCTCGACATGGTGGCTGACCGGGTGGCGCACCTCGCCCGGCTGGTGGAGGACCTGCTGCTGGCGTCCCGCGTCTCGTCCCCTGCCTCGGCGGTCCGGATGGGTCCCGGCGACCTGGGCCAGCTCGTCGAACGCACCCTTGAAGACTTCTCGACGGAGAAGACCCGGCTGACCGTCCGGACCCCGTCCGAGCCGGTGCCGGTCGAGTGCGACCCGGTGCGAGTGGTGCAGGTCCTCTCGAACCTCGTGTCGAACGGGCTGAAGTACTCGGCTGCGGACGCGCCGGTCAGCGTGTCCCTGGAGGTGGTCGACGGCGCTGCCGTGGTCGAGGTGACCGATGTCGGTCGGGGGATCCCCGAGGATCAGCTCGACCGGGTGTTCGAGAAGTTCCACCGGGTCGAAGACCCGCTGCGGATGACCACCGGCGGCACCGGCCTCGGCCTGTTCATCGCCCGTCAGCTCACCGAGGCGATGAGCGGCAGCCTGACCGTGCACTCGGTCCTCGGGTCCGGTTCGACCTTTACGTTCACGATGCCCATCGCCGTCGCTCCCGCACCGTCGTCGACCATGCCTCGGCCGCGAGCCGGGCTGGGACCGAGCCGGGCGAACGCGCTGCTTTCCGGCCCGAACCCATTCGGTCGGTTCGGTAGACCGGACTGCGGGCCGAACTGGCGTCCGGACTCGATGCCCCCGGATAACCCCCTGGGGGACCCTGAATGAACCCCGCCGAGACCAGCCGAGATCACTCTGCGGCCACCCTACATTTTTCCGTCCGCAGGACGAGACTAAGGGCATGTCCGACATCCCGCGCCGTGCGGTGATCCGTTCGGCCCGGCTGGCGACCCTGCCGCTGGGTATCGCCGGACGCGCCACGCTCGGCATCGGGAAGCGGCTCGGCGGCAAGCCGGCCGAGATGGTCGCGACCGAGTTGCAGGCCCGGACCGCCGCCCAGATCTTCAAGGTGCTGGGTGAGCTCAAGGGCGGCGCGATGAAGTTCGGACAGGCGCTGTCGGTCTTCGAGGCCGCACTACCCGAAGAAGTGGCCGCGCCGTACCGGGCCGCGCTGACGAAGCTGCAGGAGTCAGCGCCGGCGCTGCCCGCCGCCGTCGTCCACGGCGTCCTGCGTGAGCAGCTCGGCAGCGACTGGCGCAGCAACTTCACGAGCTTCTCGGACAAGCCGAGCGCGGCCGCGAGCATCGGGCAGGTGCACCGGGCGGTCTGGGCGGACGGCCGTGAGGTGGCGGTCAAGATCCAGTACCCGGGGGCCGGTCAGGCCCTGCTGTCCGACATCAATCAGCTGTCCCGGTTGGCCCGCCTGTTCTCCGGGCTCTCGCCCGGTCTCGACGTGAAACCACTGCTGGCGGAATTGCGGGCGAGGATCAGCGAGGAACTCGACTACGGGCTGGAAGCCGGGTGGCAGCGGGCGTTCGCCGAGGCCTACGACGGGGACCCGGACATCGTCGTACCGAAGGTCGTGGCCGGCGGTGACCGGGTGCTGGTCACCGAATGGCTCGAGGGCAAGCCGCTGTCCGAGGTCATCCGGGACGGGTCGGAACCGGAGCGCGACCTGGCCGGATTGCTGCTGCACCGCTTCCTCTACTCCGGTCCCGGGCGTGCCGGCCTGCTGCACGCCGACCCGCATCCCGGCAACTTCCGGTTGCTGCCCGACGGTCGACTCGGAGTCCTGGACTTCGGCGCCGTCAACCGGCTGCCGGACGGGCTGCCGGAGCCGATCGGCCGGTTGGCCCGGCACGCGATGGAGGGCGATGCCGAGGAGGTGCTCGCCGGACTGCGTCGGGAGGGTTTCCTGCTGTCTTCGGTCGAGGTGGACGCGGAGGAGTTGTTGGACTTCCTGGTACCGCTGCTCGCACCGATCGCCACCGACCCCTTCACGTTCTCCCGTGCCTGGCTGCGTTCAGAAGCGACGCGGATCGGTGACCCCCGCTCCCCGGCGTCGGCCCTGGGACGGTCGCTGAACCTTCCGCCTTCCTACCTGCTGATCCACCGGGTGACGCTCGGCGCCATCGGGGTGCTGTGTCAGCTCGGATCGACCGGGTCGTTCCGGTCGGAGATGGAACGGTGGCAGCCCGGATTCGCCGCGGCCGGCACGGACGCGGCCGAGCACGCGTTCGCGGTCAATCGCCCGGGCCGGCCGTTGCCGCCGGTCCCGAGCGTGGACGGCGACGAGACGACGGTCGTCTACCCGCCTCCGGACGACACGTTGCTGAGCCCGCATGACTGACGTACGCGCCGGCCACCAGGCGGCGCCCGGCTTCAGCTGAACCCGAGATAGATGGCGGCGTAGCCCTCGTCACGGAACGTGATCCCCGCGGCCCGCAGCGCTTCGTCCCAGTCCCCCGTGCAAGTCGGGTCGGCGCCCTCGCTGCCATGGTCGGCGGTCAGCAGGAACGCAGTCTCATCGAGCAGCCCTCGGGCGTCCAGCAGATCGAGGAACACCCCGAGCCGCCGGTCGGCGTCGGCAAGGCTGGCCCGGGCGATGGTGGAGTACGGGCCACCGGCGTGGTGGGCGCTGTCGGTCAGCGTGGTGTTCCACCAGGTCAGGCGGGGCGGGGCCGGCCAATCGGGATTGTCCCCGTCGAAGAGCTGTTGCATCTGGACGAGTCCGAACCCGTCGACCTGGGTGCCCCAGGCGTAGTCGGCGTCCACGGCCACGAACTCTTGGGTGGCGTGCGGGTCGGCACTCGGGTCCGGCAGGCCGCTTTGCAGGCTGCGGGCCCCGTCACCGCTGTCCGACGACCGGACGAGCCCGAAGGTCGAGTAGCCCGCACCGCGGTCGGTCGGCTCGTTCACGCAGGCGGTCAGCGCGCCGGCGTCTGCCACCACCTCGAAGACGGTGCGGACGTCCGGCCGCAGCAGGTCGCCGGCGGTGTGCCAGGTCGAAGCGTCGTTCGCCAGGACCTGCTGACCAGTGGCCCGGTCGAAGTAGACATTGCCAACAATGCCGTGCCGGCCGGGCCCCACCCCGGTCAGGGCGCTGGTGTGGTTGACCAGGGTGACGCTCGGGAACTCGGCCACGGCGCCGCCCTGCAGCGCTCCCCCGCGTTCGAGCAGCCGCGCCACCGCTGGCAGCCGCCCGGTGCGGGCGAGGTCGAGCAGGTCGGTGCTGTTCGCTCCGTCCCAGAGCAGCCCGACGACGTGTCGGGGGGTCCGGCCGTCCAAGAATTCGGTCAGCGCTGATCCCTCGACGTCCGGGAAGGGGCAGCCGGCCAGCGCCGCGAGCGTCGGGCCGACGTCGATCACCCGGGCCGCGCGAGCGGCGATCCCGCGGAGCCCGATCCCGCACCCACTGAGCACCAGCGGCGCGCGCGACTGCCCCGCGTCCAGGCTGCCGTGCTCGCCGAGGTGACCACCGCGCTCCGGCCAGTGGTGCCGAGCGGAGTGGACGACGTGCAGGTCGGCGCTGCGCTCCGGGTCGGCAAAGGTCGAGAGCAGCCGGCGCGCGGCGAACGGATAGGCGTTGCGGGCCGCTGGCGGCGACGAGTCCGCCAGCGACGCCGGCAGCGGGGTGCCGTGCAGCGGGTCCTGGTTCTCCACTGGGTTCCGGCCCTCGACGGTGGTGAAGCCGGCGTCCGGATCGAGCCGGGACATGCGTGCGTGGCCCTCGCTGTTGGCGACGTGGATTTCGCCGCCGTCCGGCCAGACCACGAGGTCGACGATGTGCGCGAGCTCCGGCGCGAGCAGCACGTCCAAGACACGGCCGAGTTCGGCGGAGGGACCTGTTCCAGTGGCGACCGCGACGTCGCGGTAAGGGCTCGGCACGGTGTCAACGTACGACCGCAGCGCGTGGCCGGACTAACGGGGACACATCCGACCGGCCAACGACGTCGCCCCGGCCCCCACGCGTGCGGGAACCGGGGCAAGGGCGGACGCGTAATGATTGCCGTTAGGCCGCGATCTTCCGGGGCCGTCCACGCGACCGCTTCCGAGCGACGATGGCGCCGGACACGACCAGCTGGCCGCCCCAGACCCCGTACGGCTCCCGCCGCGCGACCGCGCCGTCGAGGCACTCGGCCCGGACCGGGCAGTCGAGACAGATCGCCTTGGCGGTCTCGATGTCCTCGGGGGATTCGGCGAAGAACAGGTCCGGGTCGACTGCCCAGCAGGGCAGCGTCAAGCCCTCGGCCTCGATCCGGGCGCCGAGAGTCGTGGCGAACATTGCGGGGTCACCTCCTTCTGATGGGGCGGGCGCGGGGACGGGCAGTGCTGGACGGTGACGAGGGTCGAGACGATCGGCAGTGGTCGAGTTCATCGGCGGCACCTGCGGAGCTCCCTGACTGGTGGTGACGGGGGTGTCGAGTTCGGGCCGGACACGAGAAAGGCCGCGGATCCGATTCGGATCCGCGGCCTCGAAGGACTCGTCTGAGCTGTCAGACGGGTGGGGCCCCTCGAGGACGGATCTCATACCGACGGTCGCGGCCGGCGGCGCTGGCTGCCGGCAGCTGGGCCGCATGCGCCCACGACGCGGTGGCGCCGGCGGACGGACCGAAGGCAACGGCCGGGGTGGCAGCGTTCAGGTTGGCAACGTTCGGTGCGGCAGCGATCGGGGTGGCAGCCTTCGGTGCGGCAGGCTCGACCGTCAGGTCGATGCCGCCGAGCGCCGGCCGCCAGCTCATGCCGCAGGGTGCGAGAGCCATCGTCATCGCGCACCTCCGATCGGCATGCTGCGCCCCCGACGGGCAGCAGGTAGCAGAACCGTAACCGCCCTCATCCGAGGCCGCAACGCATTTACGAGGTGCGGATTCGCCGAGGTGCGGATTCGGCGGGACGCGGATTCGGCGGGACGCGGATCCGCCGGGGTGCATATTCGTCGTGGCGCAGCGCAGTCCGCAGCGCCCGGTGGCCCTGCTACTCCGAGAGCAGCGCCAGCACGTCCGCGCCGAAGCGCTCCAGCTTGGAAGCGCCTACGCCCGGCACCTTGCGCAGCGCCGCCTCAGTCGCCGGGCGGGCATCCGCGATCGCGGCCAGCGTCGCGTCGGTGAAGACGCAAAAGGCCGGCTGCTTGAGTTCCTTCGCCGCCTCCGAGCGCCAGGTGCGCAACCGCTCGTACATGACCGGGTCGTTCGCCGCCACGGGCGCCTTGCCCTTGGAACGACCGGAGCCGGAGCGAGCGCTCGGCAACGCAGCCGCCCTCGGGGCCAGCCCGTCGAGGAACGACGAGCGCGGTCGGGGTCGACGTCCGGCTTCCCGCGCCGTGGCCCAGGACAGGGTGAGGTCGCGCCGAGCGCGGGTCACCCCGACGTAGAACAGCCGCCGTTCCTCGGCCACCTGGGTCGGCGTGACCGCGTGGCTGATCGGCAGCACCCCTTCGACCAGACCGACGAGGAACACCGCGTCCCATTCGAGCCCCTTCGCCGCGTGCAAGGAGGCGAGCGTGACGCCCTCGACGGTCGGCGCGTGCTGGGCGGCGGCCCGTTCGGCCAGATCCGCGACGAAGCCAGCGAGGGTCTCCTGCGGGCGTTCCGTGGCCGCCGTCTCGGCGAGGCGCACGAGGGCCGTCAGGTTCTCCCAGCGCTCCCGCGCCGCGCCAGTTCCGGCCGGCGGCTTGTCGGCGCGCCAGCCCGTGGTGGCGAGGACCTGGGCGACGGCGCTCGGCAGCGTCTCGACCGCGTCGTTCGGGTCGTCGACGGCCCGGGCGGCCCCCCGGAGCAGGACGACCGCTTCCCGGACCTCGGGCCGCTCGAAGAAGCGCTCGCCGCCGCGCAGCACGTAGGGGATGCCGGCGCCGGCGAGGGCCTGCTCGTAGGCCTCCGACTGGGCGTTGATCCGGTAGAGCACCGCGACCTCGCTCGCGGGTGTTCCCGCGGCCCGCAGCGCGACGATGCGGTCAGCCACCGCCGCTGCCTCCTCGGCCTCGCTCGCGCACTCGGTGAAGGCGACATCAGGCCCGGCGGGGGCCTGGGCCTCGAGCTTGCCCGCTCCCACGACCTTGTTCGCCAACCCCACCACTTGGGGGCTCGACCGGTAGTTGCGCACCAGCCGGACGATCTCGGTGCCCTCGAAGCGCGTGGGGAACTCGGACAGGTAGCGCGCGGACGCGCCGGTGAAGGAGTAGATCGTCTGGTCGGGGTCGCCGACGACGCACAGGCTGTCCCGGTCACCGAGCCACGCATCGAGGAGTCGCTGCTGCAGCGGGTTGACGTCCTGGTACTCGTCGACGACGAAGTGTCGATAGCGAGACCGAAGCTCGTCGGCGACGAACCGGTGCCCCTCGATCAGGCCCGCGGTCAGCAGGAGCAGGTCCTCGAAGTCCAGCACCCCGGATTCCCGCTTGACGTCTTCGTAGGCACCGTAAATGCGCGCGATCGCCTCCAGGTCCAGTGGCGGCTCCCGGAGCGCCTTGGCCGCGGCGGCCGGGTAGGACTCGGGGGTCTGCATGGTCGACTTGGCCCACTCGACCTCGGCGGTGACGTCGCGGAGCGTCGGGCCAGAGAGGGTGGTCCGCATCCGTCGACCGGCGCCGGCCACCAGCGCGGCCTTGCTCTGCACGAGCTGTGGCATCCGGCCACCGATGGCCTGGGGCCAGAAGTATCCGAGCTGCCGCAGCGCGGCGGCGTGGAACGTGCGTCCCTGCACGCCCTCGGCGCCCAGCGACCGGAGGCGGGAGCGGAGCTCACCGGCGGCGCGGGCGGTGAACGTCACCGCGAGGACCTGGCCAGCCGGCACGGTGCCGCTGGTGACGAGGTGGGCGATCCGACGGGTGATGGCCCGCGTCTTCCCGGTTCCGGCGCCGGCGAGCACGCAGACCGGACCGACCGGAGCCTCGACCACCGCCCGCTGTTCGGGATCCAGGTCGTCGAGCGCTGCCACGGCTCGTCACGTTAGCGGTCGGCACCGACAGAAACGCGCTCCATCCACGCTCGACGCGCCCACGCCGAGCCCGGACCGCGCCCAGACGGAGCTGGGACGGAGCCCGAGCTGCCCCCAGACGCCCCCGGCGGCGCCCGGAAAGAGGTGAGCGGGGAACAAGGGGGGCATCACGCCCGGTTGACTGACATACCGTCCAGCGAAATCGGGGAGTCTGCTTTCGTGTTCACCGTCTACTCCACCCCATGGTGCGGCTACTGCGTGCGTCTGAAGCGCCAGCTCGACCGTGAGGGCGTCTCGTACCGCGAGGTCGACATCGAGCAGGAGCCCAGCGCCGAGAAGCTGGTCATGCACGCCAACGGCGGCAACGCCACGGTGCCGACGCTGATCTTCGACGACGGCTCCTCGTTGACGAACCCCTCGCTGAAGCAGGTTCTGGCCAAGATGGAGAAAGCCGCCTGAAACCGGCGTAAAACGCATGCTTGGTCCGGTCGGCCCGAACTCGTGAGATTCTGTCGGACGTCAGATGCCAGTCCGACGTCAGAAGTCCTGACAGAACCACCCCGGTAGGACCGCAAGCAGCTGCGGACCGGGGTATCGGGAGACCAGTGTCCACCGCCCCGACGTCGACCAGCACCGTCGACGCGGCCTTGCGTGCCGCCGCGGGGCTGACCGGCATGGAGCTGGTCTTTCTTGCCGGCGTCACGCCGTCGACGTTCACCTTCCTGCGGGTGTACGGCGAAGGACATCCGAGCGTGGTCGAGGGTGCCTCGATGCCCCGGGCGGACTCGTTCTGCTCCCGCATGCTGGACGGCGCGCCGAACATCACGACCGACGCCGCCATCGATCCGGCCTACGCCGACTCGCCCTTCCGGACCGTGACGGGAACGCAGACCTACATCGGCGTCCCCGTCGTGACCAGCACCGCAGGCGTCATCGGCACCCTGTGCGCGATCGATGCTCGTACCGTGCCGCTGGCGAGCGACGCTCTCGTGGTCCTGCGGGCGCTCGCCGAGGTCATCGCCGCGGGGTCGGACAGCAGCCCCAGCGTGCGCGTCCGCCGTACCTCCGCCGGCTGGCAGGTCGAACCCGTCCACGGACCCGTCGAGCCGGTCGAGGACCTGACCGTGGGCATGGCACTCGCCGATCTCCTGACCCCCGACCTCATCCCGCCGGCGCGTCCGCCCCGGCCCGCGGAACAGCTCGATGAGCCCGACCAGCTCCGGGTCCAGATAACTCAGCTGCAGCATGCACTGGCGGCGCGGGTCGTCGTCGAGCAGGCCATCGGGGTACTGGCGGAACGCTTGGCGGTGTCTCCCCGCGAGGCCTTCGAGCGACTGCGCAAGCTGTCCCGGAGCCGCGGACAGCGGGTCCACGACCTGGCGCGGCTGGTGGTCGCCTCCGTGAACAACGCATCGGTGCCCGAACTCCCCCGCGAGCTCCGCTGACCGGTAGAACCTCGCCAGCTCCCGGTCGGCCGTGCCCGCGACCGGCAGACTGCTGGTCGTGATCGCACCGGAGCCCGCACGCACCCTGCTCGTCGCGAACCGCGGGGAGATCGCCGTGCGGATCCTGCGCACCGCGGCGCAGCTCGGGTTCGGCACCCGGGCCGTCTACTCCTCCGACGACGCGGCGGCTCTGCACGTCCGCCTTGCCGACGAGGCCGCCGAGTTGCCCGGCGCCGGTCCCGCCGCCTACCTGGATGCGAAGGCGCTGGTCGACGCCGCGGTGACCAGCGGCGCCGAGCTGCTCCACCCCGGCTACGGGTTCCTGTCCGAGAACGCCGAGCTCGCCCGAGCATGCACGGACGCCGGGGTCACCTTCGTCGGCCCGGCGCCGGAGGTGCTCGACCTGGTCGGCGACAAGACGGCGGCGCGGCGCCTCGCCGAGCAGACCGGCCTGCCCATCCTGGCCGGATCGGACGGCCCGGTCGACGCCGAGCAGGCAATCGCGTTCCTCGACGGGCTCGGTGCGGGCGCGGAGGTCCTGCTCAAGGCGGCCTCCGGCGGGGGTGGGCGCGGGATGCGCGTCGTCCGCACCCGCGAAGATCTGCCGGCCGCCTTCGACCGGGCGGCGTCCGAGGCGCTGGCGGCCTTCGGGAACGGCAGCCTCTACGTGGAACGGCTCCTACCCGATGCCCGGCACCTCGAGGTGCAGGTGATCGGGGACGGGTCCGGCACGGCCGTGGCCCTCGGCGACCGCGACTGCAGCGTGCAGCGGCGGCACCAGAAGGTCCTCGAGATCGCGCCCGCCCCGCAGCTCCGTCCCGATCTCCGCTCGCGGCTCGCGACCGACGCGACGACCCTCACGTCCGCGCTCCGCTTCCGCGGCATCGGAACCGTGGAGTTCCTCCTCGGACCGGGCGACGAGCACGTGTTCCTCGAGATGAACCCCCGACTGCAGGTCGAGCACCCCGTGACCGAGATGGTGTTCGGCGTCGATCTGGTCGCGGTGCAGCTGCAGCTCGCGCTCGGCGCCACCCTGCCCGAGCTCGAGCTGCCCGACCCGACGAGGCCCCGCGGTGCCGCCGTGCAGCTGCGGATCTGCGCCGAAACCGCGGGCTCCGACGGTGCTCTGCTCCCCGCGGCGGGCACGATCAGTTCCCTGCACCTGCCCGGCGGTGCCGGCGTCCGGGTGGACACCGCGGCCTACGCCGGCTGGCACGTATCCGCCCGCTTCGACTCGTTGCTCGCCAAGCTCATCGTGTCCGCCGAAGGATCGGATGAACGCACCGCGCTGGCGTCGGCGACCCGGCTGCTGCGCCGCGCCCTCCGCGAGGTCCGCATCGACGGCGTGGCGACGAACGTCGGCGTGCTCGCCGCCGTGCTGGACAGCCCCGACTTCGTCCCCGGCGGTGTCAGCACGCAGTTCTTCGACCGGCATCGCGATGCGCTGCTGCAACCGGCGCCCGAGTCCCTGGTCCCCGCCCCCGTCCCGGCGTCGGCGTCGGCGTCGGCGGCCGACCATCGCTCGACGCCCGCCGCCACCGCGGACCTCGGACCCGCGGGCAGTACCGCCGTCGCGGCCCCGCTGCAGGGCACGGTCGTCGACCTCGCGGTGCAGGTCGGCGACGAGGTCGCGGCGGGGACCCCGCTCGTCGTCCTCGAGGCGATGAAGATGGAGCAGGTCGTCCAGGCGCCGCATTCCGGCACCGTGGTGGCGGTTGCGGTGAACGTGGACCAGACCGTCGCGGAGGGCGATCCGCTGCTGTTCGTGCTCGAAGGCGACGTCGCCGCGACGACGGCGGCCGACGGGACCGAGCTCGACCTCGACACCGTCCGGCCCGACCTCGCCGCCCTGTACGAACGCCGGGCCCTGCTGACCGACGAAGCCCGTCCGGACGCCGTCGCGAAGCGGCACGCCGCCGGGCACCGGACTGCCCGGGAGAACCTCGACGATCTCATCGAACCGGGCAGCCTCGTCGAGTTCGGCGCTCTGACCTTCGCCGCTCAGCGTGGCCGCCGCAGCGTCGAGGACCTGATGGCCCGCACCCCCGCCGACGGCCTGATCGGAGGGCTGGCCCAGGTCAATGCGGGACTGCTGGCGGCCCCGGCCGACGGTCGCGACGCGTCCCGTTGTGCTGTGCTGTCCTACGACTACATGGTGCTCGCGGGCACGCAGGGCACGATGGGCCACCGCAAGAAGGACCGCCTGTTCGACGTGATCGAGCGGCTGCGGTTGCCGACGATCTTCTTCGCCGAAGGCGGCGGCGGGCGGCCGGGCGACACGGACTACCCGATCGTGTCCGCGCTCGACGTCCCGACGTTCGCGGCCTGGGGCCGGTTGTCCGGGTTGGTCCCCCGGATCGGCATCGTCGGCGGACGCTGCTTCGCGGGCAACGCGGCGATCTTCGGCTGCTCCGACATCACCATCGCGACGGCCGATTCCAGCATCGGGATGGGCGGGCCGGCGATGATCGAGGGCGGCGGGCTCGGCATCGTCGGGCCGGATGAGGTCGGCCCGACCGACGTGCAGGTCAGCAACGGGGTCATCGACATCGTGGTCGATGACGACGCGGCAGCGGTCCGCACCGCGCGGCAGGCCCTCGGATACTTCCAGGGCCGTTCCGTCAGCTGGGACCACGCCGACCAGCGGCGGCTGCGCTTCATGGTGCCGGAGAACCGGCTGCGGGTCTACGACGTCCGGCAGGTGCTGGCCACCGTCGCCGACGCCGAGTCGGTGCTCGAGCTACGCGCCGGCTTCGCCCCCGGCATGGTCACCGCCCTGGCCCGGCTGGAGGGACGGCCGATCGGGGTGGTGGCGAACAACCCTGCCCACCTCGCCGGGGCCATCACAAGCGAGAACGCCGACAAGGCCGCCCGGTTCCTGCAACTGTGCGATGCGTTCGACCTGCCGGTGCTGTTTCTCTGCGACACCCCGGGGATCATGGTCGGCCCGGAGGCGGAGAGCACCGGACTGGTGCGACACGCGAGCCGCCTGTTCGTCACCGCGGCGAGCATGTCGGTCCCGTTCGGAACGGTGGTGCTCCGGAAGGGCTACGGCCTCGGCGCGCAGGCGATGGCCGGCGGCGGGTTCCTGGAGACGCTGTTCACCGTCTCCTGGCCGACCGGCGAGTTCGGCGCGATGGGGCTCGAGGGCGCGGTCAAGCTGGGGATGCGCAAGGAGTTGGAAGCCATCGCGGATCCGGTGGAGCGGCAGCGGGTCTTCGACCAGGTGGTCGCAATGGCCTACGAGCGGGGCAAGGCGATGTCGATGGCGAGCGCCCTCGAGATCGACGACGTCATCGACCCGGCCGACACTCGGCGGGTCGTGGCGGCGGCGTTCGCCTCAGCCCCGCCACCCCCGGTTCGGGAAGGCAAGAAGCGGCCCATGGTGGACACCTGGTGAGGATTCAGGCCGGCGGCCCTGCGATGGCCACCACGCGCAGGTCGTCCGCGCTCAGCCGTCCAACCAGGCGTCGATGAGCCGACGCGCGATCGAGACGCTGGGCGGCGCCCAGACGCTGCCGTCGGCGAGCGCCGTCCGCAGTTCCGCGCGGGAGAACCAGCGTGCGTCGGACAGTTCGACGGGGTCGACCTTGATGTCCTCCTCGTGCGTCACCGCCCTGTAGGCCAGCATCAGGCTGGACGGGAACGGCCACGGCTGGCTGCCGGTGTAGCGCAGGTCGGTGACGGCCAGGCCGGCTTCCTCCGCGACCTCGCGGACCACCGCCTGCTCGGCCGACTCCCCCGGCTCGACGAAGCCGGCGAGACACGAGTACAGGCCGTCCGGCCAACCGACGTTGCGCCCCAGCACCGCCCGGTCGCCGTCGGGCGAGGTGACCAGCACGATCATCGCGGGGTCGGTCCGGGGGTGGTGCTCCGAGCCGTCCACCGGGCAGACCCGGAGCGAGCCCGCGGCCCGGACCTCGGTGAGCGCGCCGCACAGCGTGCAGTGGGCCGAGCGCGACAGCCAGGTCAACAGAGCGACCGCGTGGACGAGCAGCCCGGCGTCTCGGTCACCGAGGCCGGAGCCGACCTCACGGAGCGAGGCTGCCCGGGTCCCCTCGGGTACGGGGAGGACGTCGACACGACGGGCGAAGTAGGCGGCTTCCGCGTCCTCGCCGAGGAAGACCGCATCGTCGGCTCGACCACCGTCGGTCGGCACCAGGTGCAGCTCGGGATCCTCGGCGGCCCGGTCGTCGGCGATCAGCACCTGGTGGTTGGAGTCGAGCACCAGCAGCCGTCCCCGGTTCCGCCAGACGTCCGCCAGCCAGTCGTCGTCGGTTCGCCGCTCGGCCGCGCGGTAGACCGTGGCCCGGCTCAGCGCCGGAGCGGGCGATTGATCCAGCGGAGCCGGCCGATCGTGACCCGCGCCAGCCGTCATACGCTGCGGGTCGCCTCCGCCTCACTGAGCACGGGTTCCTGCGCGTCCAGCGCGGCGATGCCCGAGACGAACGGCTCGATCCGCTCCCGATCGCCGAGCAGCACCGGCACGAGCCGGGCCGGGGCGAGCACCGAGGCGGCGACCGCCAGCACGTCCTCGGTGGTGACCCGGGCGAGCGCCGCCGGGTGGTCCCGCAGGTATTCGGGGCCGATGCCGGAGCCGGCCAACACCGACAGCGTCGACGCGAGGCCGCTCGACGTGGACGTCGAGAGCGCGAGCGACCCCATCGCGTACTGACGGGCCGCTTCCAGCTCGTCCTCGGCGACGGACAGGACGCTGATCCGACCCAGCTCGTAGAGGATCTCGAGCAATGCGGGCGCCGTGATCTCGGTGGCGGCGTCGGCGGCGACCGTGAGCCGCGACATGCGCAGCGCATGCTCCACCCCCGAGCGCGGCGAGTAGGTGTAGCCCTTGTCCTCGCGGATGTTCGAGACCAGCCGCGAGGAGAAGTAGCCGCCGAAGATGACGTTCGCGACCTGCTGGGCGGCGAAGCGAGGGTCGGTGCGCGGCAACGCCGCTCCGCCGAAACGGATGTTGGTCTGCACGGCACCCGGTCGGTCGACGATCGTGAGCCCGCCGATGCGGATGGGCGGCACCTCCGGGATCTCGGAGGCGGCGTCGCCGGACCAGCTCGCGAACGTCTCGGCGGCCGTGTCGACCGCGGCGTCGGGATCGATGTCCCCGACCAGCGTGAGCACCGCCTTCACCGGGCTGACCACCCGGCGGTGCAGGGTCCGCAGCGCGCTGGGCTCGACCCCGGCCACGTGGCCGGGTTCGGGTAGCTCGGTGCCGTACGGATGACCGCCGTGCAGCCGGAGCAGCAACGCCTCGCGCGCGAGCACCGCAGGCTGGCTGCGAGCGATCCCGAGCTCGGCGACGAGCCGCCCCCGTTCACCGACCACCTCATCCTCGGGGTAGCTGGCGCTGTGCACCACCTCGGCGAGCAGTGACAGCAGCCGCGGCAGCTCCGGCGCGAGGCCGGAGCCAATGACCGCGAGCCGGTCGGCGTCGGTGTTGACCGAGAGGCTGGCTCCGAGCGACTGCAGGTCGGCGGCGAGCTGGGTCCGGGTGCGCTCGGCGGTTCCCGAGAGCGCCGTCTCCCCCAGCAGCGTCATCTCCGCCAGTTCCTGCGCCAGCGGACGCTCCGGTTCGACCCCGAGCGGGATGCGCAGCCGGAGCTCGACGGTGGGAACGGCGGCCCGGCGGACGGCGAGGATGCGCAGTCCGGAGGCGAGTGTGCGCTCGGCGACCCGCGCCAGCGGGATCTCCCCCGGTGGAACGACGACCGGGAAGTTCCGGCTGGGGCCGAGGGTCGGCGCCGCCGACGTGCTGCTGGTCATGCTGCTTCCCCTTGCTCGTCGCCGACGCCGGAGCCGGCAGCTCCCGCTTCGATGATCAGGATCGCCTTCTGCTGGTCGAGCAGGGTCTGCGCCGCGGCGGCGACCTGCTCGTCGGTCACGGCTTCCAGCCGAGCCGGCAGCTCGTTGACCAGACCGGCGTCCCCGTGCAGCAACTCGAACACCGAAAGAGCCAGCGTCCGGCCGAGCACATCATCGACCTCGCGGAACAAGGTGGCAGCGAGCCGAGCCCGGACGCGGTCCAACTCGCCGGGCTCGAGGCCCTCCCGCGCCAGCCTGGCCAGCTCGTCCTCGGCCGCGCTCTGGATCTCCTCCGCCGTCCGTTCGGCCGGGTGGTACGCCTCCAACGTCAGCAGCAGCGGATCACGTTGGTCGAACGGGTCCCCGAAGGTGCCCAGGTAGGCGGAAACGCTGGTGACGCTGCGGTCCTGCTGTACCAGACGGCGTTCGAGCCGGCTCGCGTCGCCGCTGCTGAGCACCTCGGTGAGCAGCACGAACGGCAGGTAGCCCGCCAGGTCCGAGACCGGGTTGGGCACCCGGTAGCCGACGGCGAAGGCCGGCTGCGGCGCCAGCGGGTCGATCTCCACCCGGCGGTGCTCCTCGTCGAGCGCCGCCTCGGCGAAATCGGGGCGGGTCGGCACGCTGCGGGCCGGGATGTGACCGAAATACTTGTGGATCAGCGCGATGGCGTCATCGGTGTCGAAGTCGCCGGCGAGGGCGAGGACCGCGTTGCCGGGGGCGTAGTAGGAGTCGAAGAACGCTTCCGCGTCCTGCAGGGTCGCGGCCTCCAGCTCCTCGAACGCGCCGTAGCCGTTGTGGGCGTTGGGGAAGCTGGAGAATGAGACGGGTGGCAGCCGGATCCAGGGGAAGCCGCCGTAGGGACGGTTGAGGACGTTGACCCGGATCTCTTCCTGGACCACCGCGATCTGGTTGGCCAGGTTCTCCTGGTTCAACTTCGGTGCGCGCATCCGGTCCGCTTCCAGGAACAGCGCCAGCTCGAACGCGCCCGCGGGGAGCAGCTGGAAGTAGTTGGTGTAGTCCGGGTGGGTCGACCCGTTGAAGGTGCCGCCGGCGCCCTGCACGTACTTCGGGTGCTCCGCCTTGCCGACGTTCTCGCTGCCCTGGAACATCAGGTGCTCGAACAGGTGAGCGAAGCCGGTGCGTCCCTCGGGCTCGCTGCGGAACCCCACGTCGTAGTGCACCGCGACACCGACGACGGGCGACGTGCGATCCGGCGCGAGCAGCACGCGCAGGCCGTTGTCGAGGACGACACGACGGAGCTCGTACGACGGCGCGGGCAGCGCCCGACGTGGCGGTGACGACGGGCCTGACGACGGAGTTGACGACACGTCGTCACCGTACAAAACCGGTCCGACAATCCCGGGCCGAAGCGGCCCACCCCGAGCGGTTGCCGTGTTGGGTCCCGGGACTGTCGGTGGGCCGTGACAAGCTCTCGGCATCGGCGGGGAGGACCGCAGGACGGGAGTCGTCCGGCTGCGTTCCTCCGCGCGCCACGGGAAGGAGAACGGCGATATGACGACCGCATTCGTGTTGTCGGGTGGCGGCAGCCTCGGCGCCATGCAGGTGGGGATGTTGCGCACGTTGCTGCGCAACGGAATCGTCCCGGACCGTATCTACGGGACCTCGATCGGCTCGCTCAACGGTGGCGCGTTGGCGCTCGACCCCACCCCCGAGGGCGTGGAGCGGCTCGCGGCGATGTGGCACACCATCGGCGAGCACGACGTCTTCCCGCTCGACCCGAAGCAGGTCGCCCGGGCGGTGCTGCGTTCCCTCCCGCTGCTGCCGCTCGGCCTGCTCCGCGCGACGGGCGCGCTGAACTCCGCGTTCCCGATCAGACCGGTACGCGCGCTGCTCGGGCTCGTCGGCGTCACCAACTACCTCGTTCCCAGCGGTCCTCGCCGGTCGCTGATCCGCACCGCCACCCAGGGCGCCCGCATCGAGGACGCGGTGGTCCCGTTCCAGGCGATGGCGACGGAGGTCGCCACCGGCCGCCTCGTGCCGCTCACCTCCGGCGACGCCCTCGACGCCTTGATGGCGAGCTCGGCGATCCCAGGGATCTTCCCGCCGGAGCGGATCGAGGGTCGACTGCTGATGGACGGCGGCGTGGCCGACAACACCGCGGTCGACCAGGCAGTGGAGGACGGGGCGGAGACGATCTACGTCCTGCCCACCGGCTTCGCCTGCGACCTGCCGAGGCCGCCGCGCTCGGCGCTGGCGATGCTGGTCCACGGCCTCGACGTGCTGATCGAGCAGCGCCTGATCGCCGCGAGCCGACGGCAGGACCCGCGGGTCGTCCTGAACGTTGTCCCGCCGCTGTGCCCGCTGTCGGTGCTTCCGGTCGACTTCGGGCACAGCGACGAGATGATCACGCGTGCGGAGCGGTCGACTCAGCAGTGGCTGCGGAACGGCCGAAAGCCGGTCGCCGGACTCTCCCGAGCGCTCGGCGCGCACAACCCGCCGACCTCCATCGATCTCGACCGCCTCGCGACCACTTTGTGATCGCCGACGCCGACACCGACACCGACAGCCCGATCCCCCATCCCTGATCCCGCCGACACCTCCCACTCGCCCCGGCCCCGCATGCGCCTCGCGACGTTCAACGTGTTGCACGGCCGTTCGCTGACCGACGGACTCGTGCATCCGGCGCGGGTGGCCGATGCGGTCCGCGGGCTCGACGCCGACGTACTCGCCCTGCAGGAGGTGGACCACGGGCAGGACCGGTCCGGCCAGCTCGACCTCACCGCCGTTGCCGCGGTCACGATGGGGACGGCGCACAGCCGGTTCGTCCCGACGCTCATCGGAACCCCCGGCTCTCGCTGGGAGGCTGCCGAGCCGGATGAGCCGCCGGGACGGCCGGCCTACGGCATCGGGCTCGTCAGCCGGCTGCCCGTACTCGAGTGGGTGCCGATCCCCCTCGGCGCGTCCCCGGCACGACTTCCGGTGATGATCGAAGGGCCGACCCGGCGGCTGATGATGGTGAAGGACGAGCCGAGAGTCGCGATCGCTGCGGTGCTCGGCCCGGGTGCCTTGGTCCGCACGGTGGTGGCCACTCACTTGTCGTTCGCGCCGGGCTTCAACCTGGCCCAACTCCGACGGCTCGGACGGGCCGTGCGGACGCTTCCGAGACCGCTGGTCCTGCTCGGCGACCTGAACATCCCCGGCTGGCTGACGCAAGCGGTGCCGGGCTGGCGGTCGCTCGGGCGACTGCCCACCTACCCCGCCGACCAGCCGCGGGTGCAGTTGGACCATGCGCTACTGCGGACTCATCGAGGGACCGGCCCTGGCCCGAGGGTGCACTCGTTCGAGACCGTGCGCACGGCGATCTCGGACCACCTGGCGTTCGTCGTCGACTTGGACGGACCGGAGTGAACCGGGCGCCTTCCGGCGCGGACCGCACGTCGGTTCAGCGGCACTACCGTGGAGGGCGTGTCTGAGGGCGATCGGTGACCGGGTCCAGCCCGGTCCGCCTGGAGCTGCGCGCCGACTGTTCCGAGTGCGTCGCGCTGTGCTGCATCGAGCCGGCTTTCACCGCGTCGGCGGACTTCGCGATCTCCAAGCCGGCCCGTACCCCGTGCCCGCACCTGCAGGACGACTCCCGCTGCGAAATCCACGAGACGCTCCCTGAGCGTGGCTTCCCGGGGTGTGCCGTCTTCGACTGCTTCGGCGCCGGCCAGCGCCTGACCCGGTCGGCGTTCGGCGGCGGCAGCCGACAGGACGAGTCGGGCCGGCCGGCCGGACCGGTGCCGGATCACGTGTTGGCGGCCTTCCCGGTGCTCCGCCAGCTGCACGAACTGCTGTGGCACCTGAGCTGGGCGCGGGCCGAGCTCTCCCCTACGGAGGGGCAAGACGAGGAACTTGTCGCCGATGTCGCCCGGCAGCTCGCGGAGGTCGACCGCCTCACGGGCTTGGACGGTGCGGAACTCCCTGGGCTCGACGTCGCCGGTCTCCGTCGGACGGCCGGGGCGCTCCTTGATCGCGTCAGCACCGCCCTGCGCGCGCATGTCCATGAACCGGGGCCGGACCGTCGCGGTGCGGACCTTCTCGGCAGGGACCTGCGCCGGAAGCGGCTGCGAGGGGCCAGCCTTCGCGGCGCGTACCTGATCGGCGCCGACCTCCGCGGGGTGGACCTCACCGCGACGGACCTGCTCGGCGCCGACCTCCGCGCCACCGACCTTCGCGGCGCCCAGCTGGCCGGAGCGCTGTTCCTCACCCAGCCGCAGCTCGATGCCGCTCGAGGGGACGACGCGACGACCCTGCCGCCGAGGCTGCAGCATCCCCGGCGCTGGATCTCTCAGCCCGGACCCGCCGACCGGAGCCGAAGGGCCAGCATCAACGCGAAGCGCCCCTCCGGCTCGTCGAGGTCGCTGCCGAACAGTTCCCGGAGCTGACCGAGCCGGTAGCGCACCGTCTGCGGGTGAATGTGCAACTGCTCGGCAACCACGGCCCGGGCACCCTGTCGGCCGAGCCAGGCGGCCAGCGTCTCGGCCAGGCGGTCAGCCGTCGGTGCGGGCAGCTGATCGAGGGGAGCCAGCACCTTCGCGACCAGGTCATCGGCCAGACCCGGGTTCGCGTTCAGGACCAGCGGCACCAGCAGCTCGGAGGTCCAGACCGGTCCGGAATCCTCGACGACCCCCCGTTCGAGCAATTCGATTGCTGCAAAGGCCCGGGTCATCGACCGGCGGACCTCGATCCAGGGCACGGCCGGGCCGACGACGACGTGCCCGTTCGTCCCGGTGAGGACGGTCTCCACCTGGCCGCGCCGACCGGCCGCGTCGGCGTCGTCGATCAGCGCCACCGGGTGGAACTCCTCGGTGACCGGCAGCGAGGTCGGTTCGGCCAGCAGCGGCCGCAACGTCTCCGGTCGGTCCGCGACCACCGCGCTGAGCCGACTCGGAGGCCGCCAGGACGCGGCCGAAGCCGCCTCGGCCAGTGTGGACTCCGTCGCCGTCCCTGCGGCGAGCAACCGTCCGAGCCGTCGTCGGCGCCGGTCGATCTCCCCCGCCCGCTCGGACTGCTCCCGGGCATATCCCTCGGCAGCGGCGGCGGACAACGCATCGATCACCGTGAACAGGAGCTCTCCGAGCCGGACCAGGTCGTCCCCGGTCGCCCCCAGCCGGGAAGCGACCGAACCACAGCGCCGCCACGTGACCCGGGCACCGACGCGGTAGGCCGCGAGCAGCGCGTCGAGACTGCGACCCTGGCGGACCTCACCGCGACCGAGCTCGAGGCTGACCCGGCGGTGCCCGGCGATCTCGTTGCCAGCAGTATCCGGCGTCGCAGATCCCTGCCCCCGTTCGAGCAGTTCGAGGAAGCCCTTGAGCGCGTCCTGCACTCCGCGACGGACGCCGACTCCGAAGGTGCCTTCGAGCGGGCGGGCGTAGATCGGCACCTCGGCGCCGATCGCGGCGATCACCTCGTCGGCCAGGTCAGGCAGAAGCGGCCAAAGTTCGCCGGACAAGGGGGCCGGCCACGAGATCGGGCCGGGTTGTACCGGCGAGACAGAACGGGAGCCGCGGTCCACGGGTTCAGTGTGGCGCGGCAGTCAGCGTTGCGCGCCGGGATCAGTACGCGTGCCGTCCATATCGACGCGGGTCAATCCGCGCCAGCACCGGGTCAAGTCGGGTCGGGTCGGTCCGGGTCGGGTCCGCTCGGTCCGGGTCAGTCCGAACCCTCGGCGGGAAGGCTGCCGATCTCGACCGCGACACCGAGCAGGACTACGGCGAGCGCGGCGAGCGAGGGCACGAGCCCGTAGAGCAGCACCAGACCGACCAGCATGAGCAGGCCACCCAGCATCGTGCGCACCTTCGCCCTGCTGGCGACGAGAGCGAGCCCGGTCCCGACGATCGTGGTGGTCAAACCCACCATGAACAGGAGCGCTGCGGCCACGTCCCCGTTGGTCCCACCGGTCATGGCCGGAACAGCGACCGATAACACCAAGACGACGAAGGCGACCACCAACAGCCAGGACCCGGTGTTCGCCGTCGTCGTTCTGCTGCCCGTACCGGCGGCGCCGGCGCGGGTGGGAGATGAGTCGTCCTCGACGCTCTTCACGCACACTTGTATAACCGATCTCAAGCTCGGCACGCCTTCACATCATGGTCAATCGCTCCCCGACGCGGGGAGCGATCGCAGCAACGTTTCCAAAGCGGGTCGGTCGACCAACGATGGCCGTACGAGCCCGTCGTCACCGTCCCGCACGTAGAGGAACGCGGCACCGACGGCCGACGGACCAACGCCGGCCAGCTCGCTCC
>DATITC010000012.1:0-53830 GCA_035468175.1 Frankiaceae bacterium
ATGACGCGTTCGAGGTCGAGTCGGTCCGCCACGGCGTCGACGTCCACGTGGGCCGCCGCGCGGTTGACCGGAGCCCGGTCGAGGATCGGGTCGAGGTCGAGCCGCGCAGCGATCGCGTCGATGTCGACGGAGCGCACGGCCTGATCCAGATCGATCCGGGCGACGATGCTCTGGAGATCCACGCGATCGAGCAGCCAGTCCACGAGCTTCGGGATGAGGACGCGCAGCGCCTCGGATCCCAAGCGCTCCGCCTGCGCGCTCTCCCGTCGACCCAGCGCGGCGATCTCCTGCAGCTGCCTCGCCGGAGTGAACCGATCGGGAAGTCCGGGGGGATGCAGGAGCACTGACGTCAGCGGCCGAGTCGCTCTGGACAGCAGCCCGGCGCCGCCGGCCGCGAGCCGGAAGAGACCGGCCCCAGCCCCCACGACGAGGTCGGCGGTCGATGACGGTGCAGCACCGTCGGCCACCGCCGGGACAGCGACCCGGCAGAGCTCCTCGACCAACACGGAGGTGACCGCGCCGGCGACCCGCACCGCCTCCTGCACGGCTTCATCGACCGGAGTCGGCGCGATCGGCGGTGAGATCTTCTCAGCCGCAGACCGTTGCGCCGGCACCTCGGCCGCACGGTGGATGCTCACGGGCGCGTCAGGGGTCATCGCCCCTCCCGTCTCGGGGAATAGCTCATTGGACCGGGGATCGGGGCGTGCCGCATCATCCGCACCGCATGAACCCGCACCGCATGAACCCGCACCGCCTCAACCCTGAGCGGGGAACACGCCGGTCGAGCTCATCCATTCGAAGCGGACGCCCCGAGGCTGCCGTCCTACAGTCACGTGATGCCGACACGACGTGCCGCTTTTCCGTGGGCAGCGACGGCATTGGCGCTGGCCTCGCTGCTGCTGTTCGGTGGACTCCTGGCCGGGCTCGCGAACCGCAACGTGCTGGACAGTTCGCGGTTCGCCGACCACGTCGACCAGGTGCGCCGTGACCCGGCGGTAGCGCGGCAGATCGGGCTGCGGATGACGAACCGCCTGCTGGCCGTGGCTCCTGACCTCGTGGCCGTTCGCCCGCTCGTGGAAGCTGCCGCGACGTCGCTCGCGTCCAGCCCCGCCTTCAGCCCGGTGATCCGGAGCGCGACCACCGAACTGCATCGTGCCTTCACCGACGAGAGCGCCGACCAGGTGGCGCTCCGGTTGGCCGACGTCGGAGCGGTGCTCGCGGGCGTCGTGCAGACGATCTCCCCCGACGCCGCCGGTCGGATACCGGTCGACT
Organism: Frankiaceae bacterium; assembly: GCA_035468175.1. Taxonomy (GTDB): domain Bacteria; phylum Actinomycetota; class Actinomycetes; order Frankiales; family Frankiaceae; genus JAVEDQ01. The sequence goes on from DATITC010000012.1 coordinate 1,273, forward strand.
CGACGTCACGCTCGACCGGGTCGGAAATCGGAGTTTTGCGGCGAGAACGCTCCGGCTGACCCGCGTCGTCGGTGTGTTGGCGTGGTTGCTTCCCGCGCTGGCGTTCCTCGTGGCCGCCGGTGTGCTGTGGCGGGCCGCCGACCGGATGCGCATGGGGATCCGCCTCGTCTGGGTGATCGTTGCCGCCGGCACGGCGGTCGGCGCCGTAGGCCTCCTGGGGAACATTGCCGCATCCCAGGGCGACCGGGACACCCTGAACGGTGCCCTGCTCGCAGCCGCATGGCGCGTCGTCGCGCCGAGCTTCTGGCGGGTGGCGGCGGTGACCGTGCTCGCCGGTGGCTTGCTCGTCGGGGCGGCCACGGTCGCCGTCCCGGACGCAAGCCTCGCGACGCAGGCGCGGGCGCTCCTCCGGTGCTTCGTCCAGCCTCCGCCCGGACGATGGCCTCGCATCGCTCGAGGAACGTTGGGCGTGGCCGCCGGACTGGTTGTCCTCCTGCAACCTGCCCTGGTCCTCCGCCTGCTCGCCGGATCGGCCGCATTGCTGTTCATCGGATGGGGGGTGGGAGAGTTCGCCACCGCCGCCCGAACGGAGCGAGCCCGCCCCGCACGGAGCCACGCGCCGGGGGGCAGCCGTCTGCGGCCTCGCCCGACCGTGGTCGCGGGTACGGCCCTGGCGCTGCTCGTCGGCGTGGTCCTGGTCGACGCCGCCCCGGCCACCCGCGATGCCGGCACATTGACGACATCGGGAACGGCCTGCAACGGGCACCAAGAGCTCTGTAGCCGTCCATACGATCAGGTCGCGTTTCCGGCCACGCACAACGCGATGTCGGCGGTGGACGGACCAGGTTGGTTCCTTCCGGAACAACCCACGGGGATCATCGGACAGCTCGACGCGGGCATTCGCGTCCTTCTGATCGACTCCTGGTACGGCCAGCCCACGCAGCGTCCGAACCTCGTCGTGACGGCACCCGGCTCGCATGCGAGCGCGTTGGCTGAGGCTGAGCGGCAGTTCGGGCCGGCAGCGGTGAACAGTGCCCTGCGCCTGGCCCAAGCAGGTACGGCCACACCGACCGGGCCGCCCCGGCCCTACCTCTGCCACGGGCTCTGCGAGATCGGTGCCACCGACTGGGAGCCGGTCATGGCGGAGGTCCACACCTGGCTGGCCAAGCATCCTCGCGAGGTCGTCACGTTCTTCGTCGAGGATTCGGTGACCCCCGAGGACACCGCAGGCGTGTTCGACCGGGCCGGCTTGCTGCCGTTCGTCCACACCCAGGCATCGGGTCAGCCGTGGCCGACGCTTGGCCAGATGATCGACTCGGGGCGGCGGCTGGTCGTCCTGATGGAACGCCACGCGGGCGGTGCGAAGTATCCGTGGCTCCTCCCGGGTTTCTCCGCCACCCAGGACACTCCCTTCACGAACCGGACCGCGAACGACCTGAGCTGCGCCCGGAAGCGCGGGACCGCCACGAGTCCGCTCCTGCTCCTCAACTACTGGTTGAGCGGGTTCCGGTCCCTCGTCACCGATGCTCGGGCGATCAACCAAGAGAACGTCCTGTGGCCGTACGTCTCGCGTTGCCGGCAGGAACGGGGCCAAATTCCGAACTACGTCGCGGTCAACTTCTACAACGAGGGCGCCCTGTTCGCCGTCGTCGACCGGCTCAACGGCGTGCCTTGACGCCGGCGTCTCGCTCGCGACCGCCACCCGCACGTGCTGGTCGGGCCAATTGCAGGAGCTCGGCCCAGTCGAGCGCCGGCCGAGGCGCGGGCACGCCCGGCCGGTCGCGAGGCACCCGGACGCGCAGCGCGCCCGGCCGCAGTGTGCAGCGCACCGGCGTCGGGAGTTGCAGAGCCTCGCCGTCGACGCCGACCGGCAGAGTCGGCGAGTCGGCGTGCACGACCACCGCCTCCGCACTCGACACGGTGAGCCCTCGACGATGGACGCGGCGCAGCAGGCCCACGGCGTCCCGGGTCGACGAGACCGAGATGGCGATGACGCCCAGCTTGCCCCCGTCCAGACTCGGCCGGCGGCCCGGTCCGGTGAGGTCGTTCATGGCGTACGGCCCGTTGCTGACCAGGACCGCCTGCGGGTGGTTCAGCGTGCTCGCGTCGATGTCCACCTCGCCGATGCCACTCTGCCGGGCGAGCAACTCCGGGAGCAGGCCCAGCGCCGTCCCCGCCTTGTCGTCCCGGTAGGTCGGCTCCTGCACGATCTCGGCGTAGGCACCGAAGGATGCGTTGTTCACAAAGGTTCGTCCGCCGACCGATCCGAGATCGACCCGCATCTCGAGACCGTCGGTCAGACCCGCGAGACTGGTGGACGGGTCCTCGCGGTCCAGCCCGAGGTCCAACGCGAAATGGTTCCGGGTGCCGGCCGGGATCACCAGAAAAGGCAGGTCGTGCTCGGCGGCGACCGTCGCGACCAACGCCTGAGTGCCGTCGCCGCCCGCGACTCCGAGCAGATCGGCGCCTCGTTGCACCGCCTCCTCGGCAAGCACCTGCACGTCCTCCCCCGGAACGAGCTGGTGGACCTCCGCGCCGAGTGCCTCGGCCGCTTGGATCAGATCGAACCGAGCGACCTTGCCTCCCCCGGAACGAGGGTTCATGACCAGGAAGGGGCGACTGGCCGGGGCAACGGCCCGGGCGGGCATGCTCGGGGTGTCGGCCGGGGTGAGCGCGAGGCCGCCCGCCGCGCCGGCGAGCAGGAGTAGCCCGACGACGACCACCGCCACCCACAACAGATGCGCCGCGATGTAGATGACGGGCACGGCGAGAAGAACCGTGATCCCGACCGCAGCAGCCGCCCACCGCACCGCACCGCGATGAGCGACAAACAGGTAAGCGGTCCCAGCGATCACGGCCACCGAGGTGCCGGCGACAACGACCATCGCGACGCTGCGAAAACCGGCGAAGACGAGCAGGACGACTCCAGCGACGATGACCGCTGCTATGGCGCCACGCGCGAGCCAGCGCTGCGAGCTGGACATCATGGGACCGGCCTCTGATCGAGTTATGGGACGTCGTGAGGGTGCGCGCGAAGCCGGCAGACGGCGTCGTCCATAACGGGTGATTTCAGCTGCTCCTTCATCCGAGCGGGATGAGCCGATCATGGACCCGACCGTCCACCGTGGTCGGCATGGGACAGCTCGCCCGGCGCATCCCGGGCCTCGGCGTGCTCACCACCTACCAGGCCAGCTGGTTGCCCAAGGATGTCGTCGCCGGGCTGGTGCTGACCACCCTGCTCGTCCCCCAGGGGATGGCCTACGCCGAACTGGCGGGGCTCCCGGCCGTGACCGGCTTGTACACGTCGATCATGTGCCTACTCGGGTATGCGCTCTTCGGGCCATCCCGGGTCCTGGTGCTCGGTCCGGACTCCTCCCTGGGCCCGATGATCGCCGCGACGCTGCTTCCCCTCCTGGGAGCGAACGGTGACCCTACGAGAGCGGTGGCGCTGGCCTCGATGCTGGCCCTTCTCGTCGGGGCGGTGATGCTTCTCGCCGGCGGGGCCAGGCTCGGCTTCGTGGCCGATCTCCTGTCCCGGCCCACCCAGCTCGGATACATGAACGGGCTCGCGCTGACCATCCTCGTCAGCCAACTCCCGAAGCTGTTCGGCTTCTCCATCGACGCGGACGGGCTGATCGACGAGGCGACGGGCTTCGTGCGCGGGTTGGTGGACGGGAAGACGGTCGGGTGGGCGCTCGCGGTGGGACTCGGCGGGGTGGCGCTGATGCTCGCCTTGGGGCGTTGGATGCCGAAGGTGCCCGCGGTTCTCGTCGCGGTCCTGCTCTCGGTCCTCATCGCGGTCCCGCTCGACCTGGCTGCCCGGGGTGTCAAGCTCGTCGGCCGGCTGCCTCAGGGATTTCCGCCGTTCACTCTTCCTGACATCGCGGGCTCGGACCTACCGCTGCTGATCGGTGGTGCGCTCGGCATCGCCCTCGTCTCGCTGGCCGACACCATCTCGACCGCGTCCGCCTTCGCCGCCCGGTCCGGTCAGGAGGTGGACGGAAACCAGGAGATGGTCGCTATCGGCATGGCGAATGTGGTCTCCGGCCTCTTCCAGGGATTCCCGGTCAGTACCAGCGGTTCCCGAACGGCTGTCGCGGTTCAGGCCGGCGCTCGCAGCCAGGTCACCGGCGTCGTCGGCGCCGGCGCCATCACGCTCATGATCGTCGCTCTGCCGGGACTGCTGGCGAACCTCCCGCAGCCCACGCTGGCGGCGGTCGTCATCGTCGCCTCGATCTCCCTCGCCGACATCCCGGCAACCGTGCGGCTGTGGGGGCAGAGCCGCACCGAATTCGCCTTGAGCGCGGCGGCGTTCCTCGGAGTGGCTCTCCTCGGGGTCCTCCCCGGCATCGCCGTGGCGGTGGCGCTGTCGATCCTCAACGTGTTCCGTCGTGCGTGGTGGCCGGACACGGCGGAGCTCGGCCGGGTCGACGACGTGGCCGGCTACCACGACCTGGCGTCTTACCCCGACGCGGAGCGGCTGCCCGGCCTGACGCTGTTCCGCTTCGGCGCGCCGCTGTTCTTCGCCAACGCGCGTGCCTTCCGGGAGGCGGTCCGCGCCATGTCCACCGCCACCCCGGCACCCCGCTGGATCGTGGTGACCGCCGAGCCGATCACCGATCTCGACACATCCGCGGCAGAGGTGCTCGGGCAACTCCGCGGCGAGCTCGAGCGCGCCGGAATCTTGTTGGTCTTCGCCGAGCTGAAGGATCCGGTCAAACGCAAGATGCTCCGGTTCGGGCTGGGCGATCAGCTCGACCCGAGCCGTTCGTTCCCGACGATCGAAGCTGCGGTCGCCGCCTACCGGACCATCCCGTAACCGCGCGCCGCCACCCCGCAGGTCGAAACGACCAAGGCCTCTCCTTCGCCGTGAGGCGGGATCACCCCCATCGGATGAGGCCCTTCGGCACGAATCTCCGGAGGGTCAGCTCAGCAGAGCCCTCGCCGGAACCGACGCGGCGGCGCCTCGCGAAGCAGAGAAGAGAAGGTCATGCACGCTGGTCCAGCAGCCGTGAAGATCGCTCTCCCGCGGGCGAACCGGTGGGCGGTGGCGTGGCTCGTTGCACCGAACGCTGCGACGTTGAAGGCGGTCGGTGGCTCCGCCGGCGCGCTGGGCACGTCGCTGACGGGCCTGCGCACGTCTATCCCGAACTGCTGACGCATCCGGACCCGCCACTGCAGTCATAGTTGTTGCCGTCGAAGTCGTGACTCAGCGTGGAGAAGACCGCACCCGGTCGATCCTCCATGCGGTCGGCTTGGCGATTAGTGCTCAGGGTGGGGCGGGACCGCACAAATGCGTAAGAAACTCGCCCGAGAGGACTAGCAGCGCTACACCGGCGTGAGTATGGTGCCGCCATTACGCACGGTGTTCACGTGGTCGCGCCGAGCGGAAACCAGAGAGTCCATCGACTGCTTTCGAGCGGGGGGCGGTCACGTGAGTATCAGTGGCCGTTCGGGCGCAGGTGACGGGAAGCAGGACCGCGCCTCGGGTGCGGAAGCGCGAGATCAGGCCGCCGATCAGCGAGATGACGCGGCGGACCTCCGAGACCAGACCGCTGACCAGCGGGACCGCGCGAGCACCGGACGGGATGAGGCCGCCAACCAGCGGGATGAGGCCGCCGACGAGCGGGATCACGCCGCCGACGAGCGAGATCAGGCCGCCGACCAGCGCGACGCTGATGCTGAATCGACGACCGGCGGGCGCTCGACGACCGCCGCTGGCGGCGCAGCGTCGGCCCGCCGGGATGCCGCCTCCGATCGCAGGCGGGCGTCGTCAGATCGTCGGGCGGGAGCGAGCGAGCGCAGCGAAGCCGAACGTGATCGCGGTACGGCGTCGGCGGATCGTGTGGCGGGAGCAAGCGAGCGCCACGAGTCGGCGCATGATCGTGACACCGCGTCGGCCGACCGCGGGGCGTCCGAGAAAGACCGAACATCGTCGTCGGTCGACAAGCTGACCGGCGTATATGTCCGTAGCGCCGGATTCGCGGAACTGGAACGTGAGATAGCCCGCGTGAGACGGACCCGGCAACCGCTGGCGTTGGCGTTTGTCGACGTCGACCGACTCAAGGCGACCAACGACGCTCACGGCCACGCTGCCGGTGATCGAAGACTGATCGGAATCGCCAGGACGTTGAAGAATGCGCTGCGCCCCTACGATGTGATCATCCGCTACGGCGGTGACGAGTTCGTCTGTGCCCTCCCCGGTTCGAGCATTGCCGACGCGATCCAGCGGCTCGCTGTCGTCAATTCGACGCTGGCGAAAGATCCTGAGTCTGGATCTGCCACGGTTGGATTTGCGGAACTACAACCGGATGAAACGGCCGCCGAGCTCATTGCACGAGCGGACGCGGCACTCTATCGACAACGCCAACGCCGCTAGCGCCCGTGTCAGAACCTAGGGAAACGAGTCGTCCGTCGCGCTGTTTCCATGATGCCCACCTGAACGGGTGACGTAGGACGGGGGTCAACCTGTCGATCCAGGCATATGGGAGTCCTGCGACGACGCGTGCTCGGCTCTCCGTCGTTGCTCGTCAAGTTCGCGGCGCTCAGCCTGGTCCTCATGTCCGTGCTCGGCGTGACGCTCTCTTTCCAGCTGGCCCGGATCATCCGGCAGCGCAGCCTGGCCACCAACGAGCGGATGGCAGGCCAGCTCGTCGCGTTCGTCGCGAACCTGGCCACTGTAGGCGTCCGCACCAATAGCAATGGACTACCGACCGTCCAGCAGGCGCTGCTGCTGAGGCATTCTTTCGACGCGTATTCCGAACAGGGGCTGGCGAGCGGTGTCGACGCCTGGACGCCGAACGGCACCCTTAGCTATTCCGACGACCCAGTGTCCATCGGCTCGAAGCTTCCCATGCCTGCCGCGGCCCGGGCCTCGTTGGCGGGTGCGCGGACGTCGCGCGTCATCACGTCCTCCACCGACATGCACCTCCAGGCGATAATTCGGCGCGACGGCCCGGTCTTCGCGATCTACGTACCGGTCCGCCTCGGGGTGAACGCACCGATCCTGGCGGCGGTGGCGATGTATATGCCGTACCGGCCCATCGCCGAGGCGATCTCCAGCGACACCCGCACGGCATCCCTCCTACTCGCCGTTTGCTTCGGACTGCTCTACCTCGGGCTCTTCCACCTGGTGTGGCGGGCCTCTCATCGGCTGCGGCGCACCGCGGACCTCAACGAGCAACTCGCCTCGCACGACGCGCTGACCGGGCTGCCGAACCGGGTGCTGCTGGCCGACCGGTTCGGTCAGGCGTTGCGGGCTGATGCCCGGGCCGGGACCACGACCGGGCTGTTGCTGATCGACTTGGACAGGTTCAAGGAAGTCAACGACACGTTCGGCCACCACTACGGCGACGAACTGCTCAGCCAGGTCGGCCCCCGGCTGGCCGCGGTACTACGCGACGTCGACACCGTCGCCCGACTCGGCGGCGACGAGTTCGCGGTGCTGCTGCCCGACACCCGCTCGGTCGAGGACGCCGTCGCAATCGCGACCAAGCTCCGGGCAGCCCTGGAGACTCCCTTCCACGTGCACGGCATCGACCTCGACGTCGAGGCGAGCATCGGAGTCGTGCTGGCCGGCGAACACGGCAAGGACCCGACGACGCTGCTCCAGCGGGTGGACATCGCGATGTACGTCGCGAAGACCCAGAACCTCGGAGTGTTCGCCTACGACCCCGACATCGACCGGCACTCCCCCGCCAAGCTCGCCCTGCTCGGAGACCTCCGCCGGGCACTGGAACGCGGCGAGCTGATCCTGCACTACCAGCCCAAGATCAGCATCAGCACCGGCCACGTGATCAGCGCCGAAGCCCTGGTGCGCTGGCAACACCCGGACCGGGGCTTGATCTTCCCGGACGACTTCATCCCGCTCGCCGAACACACCGGCCTGATCGGCCCCCTCACCCGCTGCGTTCTGGACACCGCCCTCGCCCAGGTGCGTTCCTGGACCGACGCCGACCGACCACTGGGCGTCTCGGTGAACCTGTCCGCCCGCAACCTCCTCGACGAGCGCCTACCGGCCCAGGTCGCCGAGCTCCTCGCCACCCACGGCGTCCCCGCCGAGCTGCTCGAACTCGAGGTGACGGAAAGCGCGCTGATGACCGAGCCGGTCCGAGCGCAGCGGCTGCTCGAGGAACTGAGCGCGCTCGGCGTCCGCATCTCCGTCGACGACTTCGGCGTGGGCTACACCAGCCTCGGCCAGCTCAAAACACTCCCCGTCAGCGAACTCAAAATCGACAAGTCGTTCGTCATGACAATGACCGACGACCGCAGCAACGCCCTGATCGTGCACAGCGTGGTCGACCTCGGCCACAACCTCGGCCTGACGATCGTCGCCGAAGGCGTCGAAACCGAACAAGCCCTCAGTGCCCTACGCGAATTCGGCTGCGACGTCGCCCAGGGCTACCACGTCAGCCGACCGATGACCGCCGACGCCCTCGACACCTGGCTACACGCACGCACCATCCTCCCGGTGCAATCAGCGGACACTGCCACACCGCACCCCCCGCCGCCCCGGCCACGACTGCCCGCCAACCCGAGCCACCCCGCCGTGACGCCCGCCCGCTCCCAGCCCGATGCTCCGAACTGGTCTGGCTGAGCTCGACCTGGCTCAACTCGATGTGTGCTCCGAAGGGACGCTGCCGCCGTCGGTCTTGACGCCGTCGCCGATCGGCTGGACGTGGCAGCCCGCGAGGTTCTGCAGGGTTCCGCGGACTCGGCGCGGACCGCGGGTGCGGTCCGCGCCTTTCGACAGGAGCAGGTCACTGACCTGCACGGTCCAAGGCCGGCGCGCTCCCCTACCTCGTTGCAGGCGCGAAGTGCGTTCCTCGGATCGAGCGGTGTTCCAAGGCGTGACGAGAAAACGAGGTCGTTGTCCTGCCGGAGTGAGCCCGACGTCGGCTGAGGTGCAACAGCTCCACGTACCTTTGCGGCTCCTCCATCCGGCCGGGCCGACAACGAGTCGGGCCCGCGACGGTTGTCCGTTAATGGGCTGGCGGTAGGGAGGCGACGACCAGGTCAGCGATGAGCTTGTAGCCCTCGGTCGTCGGGTGGATATCGAAGTAACGGCAGATATACGTCAGCGTGCAGACCCTTGCTGCGGGTTCCGGCAGCTGGCCATACGGCGGTGCGTCCACCGTCGGGCTCAGTGGTCCGTAGGCGCCGGTGGCGGCCGTGACATCGATGAATTGCTCGCCGGCGGCTTCGTAGGCGGTCTTGAGCGCGGGATTGATGACGGACTGGAAGGCGGGCACCGAGAGGCGCGCGAACTGCTGGAGGGCGGGGTTTGGCAGCGTGTACAGGCCCAGGATGACGTCCGGATAGGTGAGTCCGAGGATCGGGACGCCTGGGCCGGCCGCGTCCCGAAGCGCCGCTGCCATCGGCCCCACGTTCGTCTTGATCCTCTGGACGGCGGCGGCGACGCAGGGCACAGGCTGCGGCGTACGGATGCAGGGCGTGATGTCGTTGCCACCGATAATGACGGTGACGAGGGCGACCTGCCCGCGATGCTGCCGCAGAAAGCTTCCGGCTGCGGCAGCCTGGGGCTGACCTTCGTAGGCCGGCCCGCCAGGACTTGAGTTGTATGGCTTGCAACCGGGCCGATCCACGATCGACTCTGTGGTTGCGCTGACGCAGCCGAAGTTGACCAGCTGCAGGTCATGGCCCTTCTGGCGCGCCGCGGGGACCACCTGGTAGGCGAAGCCGTTGCTGGTGGGATGCCCCTTCCCCCGGGCTGTCGGCTGGTAGCCGGCTGCGTAGGAATCGCCGACCGAGACGTAGAGCTGGCTGGCGGTCCGGGCTGACGAGCCCGAGGCGGCAGGCCTCCCTCCATGTGACCCGCACCCTGCTGACCCGACGGCCAGCACCACGAGGACCAACGGCAGACACCACCGACGAGATAGTCGACCGAACGCGTGCACCATTGTCTCCTTACGCGCATCAATGTTTACCGACTACTGGAAGCCGCGAGTCTGAACCTAAGGCGGCATTGCCGGGAAGCGGTCATGCCAGTCGGGGTGTGTGTCGTTGCTGAGCCTCGACCGTCGTCGCGTATTTGGCCCTGGCGGCCTCCCGCGTCAGGGTGGACGGCACTGGCGATCTGCGGCCAGCTGCAGCCTTCTGCCGTGCTTGTTATTTGTCGATCGAGCGTCTGCCGGTGAGCAGCCGCGGGGCGCCTGTACGCCGGGAACTGATCCAGCAGTGCCGTGACCAGCAAGGTTTCTGTTGCAGGCCTCCTGACCTGCAGCGATGGCTTCCGTTGGCTTTCGTCGTTTGCCGACGATTCTCGTGCTCTGGTGCCCCCGTCGTGCCCCGAAAGCCGCAGTGAGTGCCCAGCTCACCCCCCTGCTGGCCCGGAAGCTGCCACTGTCCGGCCCCTGCCCGCGCGGGCGCAGTGGCTGAGTGCGCAGCGGACGAGAATCTTCATTGACCGCGATCCCGCCATCCTTCTCGGAGGATGTGTTCCGGCGAGCGCGGAGCTGCTCGCGCCACAATGGTCGCTCCGCTCGGCTTCTCCCAGGCGCAAGGCGGCAAAACGAGCATCCGATCTCCTATCCGCCCCGAAACCGTGCCGGACGATCTCAACTGATACCGACCTGGGCTAAAGCCCCAGGTAGAAGCCACGCAGCCTTGTTAGCCGCTGCCGGACGTTCCCCTTGCGGCTCACCACGTCCGTTCCTCGCGTAAGCCGGGCACAGCCACGGTCGGTCGGTCGGGACGCGCCCGGCGCACGCTGCTGCTGTCGACTCGGCGTCGCCTGAGCAGGTCGCTCTGTCATCGGCGCCTCGACCACGGTCGCCCCGGGACATGAACGTCATAACGGGTGCCGCCGCCCGTGGCACGTTGCGGGTCATCGGGATCAGGCGCCTCAGGGCGTACGGTTTCATGAATGGATTCGGTTGACTCTTTCGTTCGCCCGCGGCGCAACAATGTCGCTACCGCCAGCACCCCTCCCCTCCGCCGTTCAAGCCGTCTGTCCATTCGCAGACGTCGACTACTACTGACCGGCGCCCTTTCGGCCACCGGGGTCGTCGTGCTCGCCGGCTGCGCCATCCCCGGTTACGGCAACTACTCCCCGACCGCCGGGCGAGCCGCAACGACCGCCGAGGCTCTGGCGATCAACACGTCTGTGCATTCCAGCCCCCTCACGGCAGAAGCCGGCCGGCGACCGTTCCGGGTGATTGCAGCGCGGGTGTCGCGGCTGAACCCGCAATACGCTTTCGCAACGATTGATCCAACCACCACACAGCTGGACGGCGCCGCGGTCGCGCTCCGCAGGGCGACCCCGAGAAGCACGTCCTGGCAAACCACGCAGGTGGGCAGCGCTCAGGTCGGCTGCGCAGACCCGTCCCAGGTGAGGATTGAGTTCGCGCTGCACTGCTAACAGGGCCTCTGCTGGGGACGGCCACCTGGCTCCCAGGGTTGGTCCGACGCGGAAACCGGGTAACCCTTGTGCAATGACGCATAGTTTGGGGCGGTAGATGCACATTTCCAGAGCCGGGTTTCTGAGTCGAGCCGGCGCCGCCGCCGGACTGCTTGCCGTTCCGCTGCTGCTCGGTGCAAACGGAACTGCCAGCGCCACGGCACCCACGCAGGTGTCGCTCGGCGACTCCTACCCCTCGGGTCCGGCGGTGACGCCGCAGGATCCCCGAGCCGGTGACTGCTTGCGGTCGCTGGTCAACTACCCGCATGTGGCAGCTGCGATCAAGGGGTATCAGTTAACGGACGGCAGCTGCCAGGGCGCCGGAACTGCGGACATGTTCCAACCGCAGGCCGTCGACGTCGGGCCGAAGCCGCCGCCGCAGCTGGACGCGCTCACGCCGACGACCGCCGTCGTGACCCTCACCATCGGGGGCAACGACATCGGCTTCACGAACATCATCGAGAATTGCGGCGCCCTCACGCCGAACGGACCGACCCTGACCGGCGCACCCACCTGCAAGGCCTCCTACACCGCCGGCGGCACCGACCGGTTGGCCGCCGCTATCCGCGCGACACGACCCAACGTCGACCGCGTCCTCCGCGCAATCCACACGCGGTCGCCTAAGGCGCACGTGTTTGTGGTCGGCTACCCTGACGTCCTTCCGCAATCGGGGCCGGGCTGCTGGCCGTTCATCCCGCTGACCCAGACCGACGTGAGCTACATCAACGGGGTCGAGAAGAAGTTGGACCGGATGCTTGCCGACAGCGCCTCGGCCAACACAGCGACCTTCGTCGACACCTTCACACCGACGATCGGGCACGACGCCTGCAAACTCCCAACTGTCCGCTATGTCGAACCACTGTTCCCCGGTCAGGACGCCTACCCCGTTCACCCGAACCGGGCAGGCGAGGCGAAGCTCGGACGACTACTCGCCCACGCGATCCGCTAACGCCAGACGCAATGGACGCGCTACTCACGGATCTGGGCGTGCATGGCAATGGTGGCGACTCGAAGGGCTATCTGGTTCGGTTTGGGCTGAGCGCCGTCCGCTGAACTTCGCCGAAACGCCCCCAGCCACACACGGCTTGGCCTATGGTCGCCGCCATCTATTCGACGGAGGCGGCCTTATGGACAGGGAATCGTTCGACGCAGGGGTCAGCAATGCCAGCGTCGGCATCGGCCTGGTGGCAGTTGTCGCACCCGGGGGGATGCTGCGTGCGTACGGGGCCAGCAGCAGTCCGGAGACACGAAACCTGCTGCGCATGATCGGCACGCGAACCGTGCTTCTGGGAGCTCTCTTTAGGCTGACTCCCCAGGCTGCGCGAGAACAGTGGCGGATGCCGCTGGCAGCGTTGGGCGCCGCCGACGCGATCAGTAACCTCGCTGCGATACGGGGCGGCGTGCCACGACGCGCAGCCGTGCTGACGTCGGCAACGGCTGCCTTCTTCGGTGCACTCGCCCCCTACGGACGCAGCCTGAGTCCACGCAGCTGACGGCACCCCCGCCGGCCAAGCTCTGTCCGCACGAGCATAAGAACCAGCCGGTGAGGAGAAGCACGGCAGCGCTGTTGCCGGTCAGCCGAAGTTTGGTCACCATTGCCGATGGGGTGGACAGTCACCCTGTCCAGCACGGCTGTCACCAGCATCGGATCAGATGCAGGCGGGCTGACCTGCAGCGATTGCTGCCGTTGGTTCTCGTCGTTTCGCGACGACTCTCGTGCTCCCGTGCCCCAGCCGTGCCCCAAGAGCCTCGGTGAGTGCCCAGCTCACCCTGCCGGTTCGGGAGCCGCCGTAGTCCGGGTTGGCGCGAGCGGCCGAGGTGCGCCCGACCAGCCGGAAGTGCGATGTCAACCTTTGCGGCAGCGCCCGCAAACTCTGCCCGACCTGCTGGCCGGTGCAGCGCCGCGAGTACATGCGACAGCTCGGCAAGGCCAGCACCGGGCCGCCTCGGCCGGTCAAACCGACCCCTGAAGAGCTGTCCGGCGGTTGGACGTTGGAGCAGCACCAGAGCGCTATCTTCCCCCAGCCTGGCGGTATCCCGCTGCCGGAGATCGAACGCGCGACCGGGCTGTCCAACGCGACCTGTTCGCGGCTGACGCGCGGGCTGCAGGTACCGAAGCCGAAGCATTGGCCGGCGCCCGCGGAGCTCGGAGCAAGCCAGTGGCACAGTCGCACCCCACACGACCTAGGCCCGTAGCAGTGACTCGAACACGGCCTGGGTGGCGGGGCTCGGCGACACTCCAAGCTGTTGTCGAAGGGTCCGGCTCAGTTCGGCGTAGACGGTGAGGGCCTCGGCGGCGTCGCCTTTGGCTGCCAGGGCTCGCATCAGCACCTGGTAGCCGCTCTCGTGCAACGGGGCCAGGTGCACCAGCTGACGACCGCAGCGGATCGCAGCGGCCAGCTCCGTGCCACCGATCGCCAACGCCGCTGCTGCGTAGGCCTCGAGTGCCCGCAGGTGGATGCCGTCCAGGCGGGCTCGACGTTCGGTGAGCCAAGGGGTGTCCTCACCGGGTAGGAGTGTGCGCTCGGAGATGAACAGTGCGCTGAGCGCGGGTCCCCACGCCAGGCCCCATTGCCCGAGAGCAACGCGAGACTCGGCGCGGTGAACTGCCTGCTCCGCGGCCTCCACGTCAACCCAGGCCCGCTGTGACAGCCGTAGGCGAAGGTTGGTCCGGCCATCGAGGACCTCCGGCCCGAGGCACCGGCGGACCTTGGAGATCAGGGGGTTCAGCCCCGTGCCGCTGGAGGCGGCGTGCTGGTCGCCCCACACAGCCTCGACCAACTCGTCCCGGCTACTGGTCCGATGCCGGTTCAACGTCAGGTATGCGAACAGCAGACGGCCCTGCCGACCTGGCAGTCGTGCCTCGACCCGCTCGCCGCCCAACTCCGCGACAAGCGGCCCGCACAACTGAACCCTCTCAGGCACTGGCGGCGCCAAGGTCACGCCAACATTCTGGCAACGGCACTCACCTAGAACTACCCAGGAGGACGACATGGCCAGAACAATCCGGTGCGAATGCGGCTTTGTGGCGCGAGGCCAGACCGACGACGAAGTGATCCAGGCGATCCGCGCGCACATGAGCACCGACCATCCCGCCGTCCTCGCGACAGTCACACAAGAGGACCTGCTCGGCTGGATCCAGGTCGAGTAGGCCCACGAGGGAGAGGACCGGCCATGCAGCTACAAGCATCCGACCTGACACACGACCCGGGCTCCGCCACCTACGGACTCGTGGAGCCGGCCTGGTTGGAGCAGCACCTCGAAGACCCACGGCTACGCCTGGTCGAGGTGGACGTCAGCCGGGTCCGTTACGACGAAGGCCACATCCCAGGTGCGGTGGTGTGGAACGTGTACCAGGACCTCAAAGACTCCCGCTGCCGGCCCGTCCCTGATTCGGTGGTCCAACCCCTGCTTGAGAACTCCGGTATCGCTCCGAACTCGATCGTGGTGTTCTACGGTTACGCACCCGCGATGGGAGTGTGGCTGATGAATCTTTTCGGGCACACCAACGCCCGCATTCTCAACTGCTCCCGCGAAAGCTGGGCTCTGGAGGGCCGCCCATGGTCTACCGAGCAGACCGCCCCCCTCGAGAGCGAGTACCCACTCCCCTCGCAGGACAGTCGGCTTCGCGCCTCCCTCTCGACGGTGACATCCGCGATCGGGGACTTGGCCTGGAACATTGTCGACGTTCGGACGGAAGCCGAATACCACGGCGAACGGTTCTGGCCGTCGGGCGGGTTCGAACCAGGCGGACGCGCCGGCCATATTCCCACTGCGACGTCTCTGCCGATCGGCGACCTGTATGACGGCCGGGGAGCGTTCCGAAGTGCGGCCGAACTGAGCGGAATGTTCGCGGCAATCGACCGGACCGGGCATCCCGGGGTCATCACCTACTGCACGATCGGCGGCCGCGCCTGCACCGCCTGGTTCGTACTGACCCATCTGCTTGGCCGTCGCCACGTGCGGGTCTACGACGGATCGTGGGCCGAATGGGGCCTAACTCCGACGACGCCTGTCGACCACAGTCAAGAGCCAGCGCAGACGTCAGCAGCACGTCAACCGTCCCAGCTATAGGAGGTCATCATGTCCGGACTCGTACGATTGAGCTTGAATTCACCTGAGGAGACAAGGCCCTTCGAGGGCGGCACCGGCCAACTCGAGCTGGTGAACCTCGACGGCGGCCCGGTGGGCCGGGCAACTTTCTTGCCCGGGTGGCGGTGGTCGGAACACGTCAAGCCGATCGCCGGAACCGACAGCTGGCAGGCCGCCCATCTCGGTTACTTCATCTCCGGCCGAATGAAGGTTGTGATGGACGACGGCGACCAAAAGGAATACGGACCCGGAGACTTCGCGGTCATGGCTCCCGGTCACGACGCATGGATCATCGGAGACGAGCCATGCGTGGTCATCGACTGGAAGGGATTCGCCGACTACGCGAAGCGCTAAGCAAGCAAACTGCTGGCCCGCGCACTGCCGCGAGTACAGGCGCGCCCGCTCGCGGGGGCTCGGCGCTACATGTCTTACGTCGCATGGCACCTCAGGGTCGACTGTCGGAGGTTCAGGCGACGAGAGTCACCCAGGCTGGATCAGGAGGCTTCCTCCGGCCTGCGCGGATCCCTGACCCCACCCGAATAAAGATCGAGGTCCGGTTGGGGGTCGCGGTTGGGGTCAGCGGGGATTAGGGCCTAGCAAAACAGAAGAGCCGCAGGCCTCTGACCTGCGGCTTCCTCAGTCGGGACGACAGGATTTGAACCTGCGACCCCTTGACCCCCAGTCAAGTGCGCTACCAAGCTGCGCCACGTCCCGCTCCAGCGAGCCTAGCTCATGACACCGCCACACACGGCGGCCTCGTCACGCGGCCTGTGATCCCCGCTCGGACTCCAAGCGGGTCATCTGCTCCGCCGTGAGCTCCACCTTCGCGGTGCCCAGATTCTCCTCGAGGTGCTCGAGGTTCCCGGTGCCGGGGATAGCAATACCGCGGGGTCGTGGGCCAGCAGCCAGGCGAGCCCAACCTGCACGGGCGTCGAACCGGTCTGCGCCGCAACGTCCTGCACGATCGCGTCGTCGGTGACCCTGGGCAGCCAGCCGAACGCCGAACCCAGCGGGAAGAACGGCACGTAGGCGAGTCCGCGCTTGGCACAGAGCGCGAGTGTCGGCTCGTCGCCCCGGGTGAGCAGGTTGTAGGCGTTCTGAACGCAGGCGATCTGCGTCCCGTCCAGGGCGTGCCGCACCTGATCGGTCGACACGTTGCTGAGACCGATCGCGCCGATCTTGCCCTCGTCCCGAAGGGCGACCATCTCGGCCAACTGGTCGTCGAAGGCCACCTGCTCAGCGGCCGACCCCAACTCGTTTTCGTCCATCAGCCGCAGGTTGACCACGTCGACCCGCTCCACCTCCAGGGACGCGAGGTTGGCCTCGACCCCGGCGCGCAGCTGGTCGGGGCGCTGCGCCGGCACCCAGCCGCCCTTGTCGTCCCGGTCACCGCCCACCTTGCTCACCAGAACCAGATCGTCGGCGTAGGGGTGCAGCGCCGCATGGATCAGCTCGTTCGAGACGTCCGGGCCGTAGTACTGCGCGGTGTCGATGTGGTTCACACCGAGTTCGACCGCCCGGCGCAGCACTGCAATGGCCGCCTTCCGGTCGCGGGGGGTCCGAAGACGCCAGGACCGGGAAGTTGCATAGCACCGAAGCCGAGCCGGTTGACCGCTGCTCGGCCAACGTTGCGATGTTGCTTGTCATGTAACTGTCCTACCGCTGGTGCACAGGGATAGACGCGACACGGTGGTACCGCAGGTACCGACCTGTCTGGAGTCGACGCGCGAGGCTGGGATAGCGTCGCGGCGGCGATGAGGACCACCCCTGAGGCACTGCTGGTCCGCGGTGTCGTGCTGCCCGAGGCGGAGCACCGCGAGCTGTACCTGATCGACGGCCGCGTCAGCTACTCCCCCGTCCCGAACGCCCGCACCGTCGCCGACGGGTGGATCGTCCCCGGCCTCATCGACGCGCACTGCCATGTCGGACTGGATGCCCGCGGCGGTGTCGAGGACCGCGGCGAGCAGGAACGGCAGGCCCGCGCCGATCGCGACGCCGGTGCGTTGCTGCTCCGCGACTGCGGCGTTCCACCCGATACGCGGTGGATCGACGAGCGCGAGGATCTCCCCCGAATCCTTCGCGCCGGCCGGCACCTGGCCCGCCCCAAGCGCTACCTGCGCGGGGTCGGCCGCGAGGTCGAGCCGCACCAGCTCGCCGAGGCGATCGCCGAACAGGCGCGGCGCGGCGACGGATGGGTGAAGATCGTGGCCGACTGGATCGACCGCGGCGCCGGCGACCTGACCGCCGTCTGGCCGGCCGACGTCCTGCGCGCGGCTGCCGACCGCGCGCACGCCGAGGGCGCCCGGATCACCGCTCACACGTTCAGCGAAGAGGCCCTCCCCGCGCTGATCGCCGCTGGGTTCGACTGCCTCGAACACGGCACCGGCCTCGACGACGACCTCACCGCCGAGCTGGCCCGCCGCGGAACTGCGCTGGTCCCGACGCTGATCAACATCGACAACTTCCCGTCCATCGCCGATTCGGCCACCCGCTTCCCCGCCTACGCCGCGCACATGCGTCGGCTGCACGCCGGCTTCCGGAACCGGGTCCGGACGGCCTTCGAGGCGGGGGTGTCGATCTACGTCGGCACCGATGCCGGCGGCAACGTCGAGCACGGCCGGGCCGCGGACGAGATCCGAGCGCTGCACGAAGCTGGCCTTCCTGCCGAGGACGCCTTGGCCGCCGGCTCGTGGAAGGGCCGGAGCTGGCTGGGCATGCCGAGCGGGCTGGACGAGGGTGCGCCGGCGGACCTCGTCGTCTACGCCGGGGACCCGCGCGAAAACCTAGGCGTTCTCGCGCAACCGCAGCGCGTCGTACTCCGGGGGCGGGTCGTCGCCTGACCGCACCGGCGCCCACATCGGCCGACAGGCAAGCCGCAGGATCAGCAAGCCCAGCAGCAGCGAGCCCACAACATCCGTCAGCCAGTGGTAGCCGACGAAGACGAGCGCGGCTGCCATGACCACGGACCAGACGAGGACGGTGGCGCGGAGAGCCCGCGCCCACTCCGGCCGCCATGCGGCGACCAGTGCAGCCAAGGCGCCGGTGCAGACGAGTGCCGTGGCGGTGTGGCCCGACGGGAAGAATCCACCGCCGTGCGCGAATGCTGACGAGGGCGGTCCCACCCGGTCGACCGCCGCCTTCAGCGTCAGCACGAGGACGGCTTCGACACCGACGGGGAGCGCGACGAGACGCAGCGGCAACCACGAGTGCCGTGCGAGCGCGACCGCCGCCGCGAGCACCAGGGTCCCCACCGTCCAGGCGATCGGACCGCCCAAATCGGTGATGAAGCGGGCGACCGCGGACACGACGGCGACGTCGTGCGGACCGGATCCAGGCGGCGAAGCGGCGAACACCCGGGCATCCACCCATGGGGGTCCGTCGCGCGTCACGATGAAGACGAGCAGCCCCACGAACGCCACCGCGAGCAGGACCTCGAGAACCGGCCACCGGAGTAGCTGCCGTCGCAGCCGCCGCTGCCCTCGCTGCCGCGCACGGACAGCATCAGCAGCGGTCGAGCCTGAGGTGGCGGTCACGACCCGCGCTTGGGGTCCTTGCCGCGAACGCGCACCGACACCTCGATCGGGGTGCCGGCGAAGCCGAAGTCCTCACGCAACCGCCGTTCCAGGAAGCGCCGGTAACCCGCTTCGAGGAAACCGGTCGTGAACACCACGAAGCGCGGCGGGCGACTGTCGGCCTGGGTCGCGAACAGGACCTTCGGCAGCTTCCCGCCCCGGGCTGGTGGCGGAGTCGTTGCGACGACGTCGGCCAGCCACGCGTTGAGCCGGCCGGTCGAGATCCGCTGCTCCCAGCCGGCGAGCGACGTGCGCAGCCCGGCCGCGAGCCGGTCGACCGCCCGCCCGGTCCGCGCCGAGACGTTAACCCGCGGCGCCCATGCGTAACGGGCCAGGTCGCGTTCGATCTCCCGATCGAGGTCGTAGCGACGGTCGTCATCGACGAGGTCCCACTTGTTGAACGCCAGCACCACCGCGCGGCCGGCGTCGACTGCCATCGACAGAATGCGTTGGTCCTGCTCGGTCAGCGGTTCGCTGGAGTCGAGTAGCACCATCGCCACCTCGGCGTCCTCGAGCGCCCGCTCGGTCCGCAGGGACGAGTAGTACTCCGCGCCGGACGCCTCCCGGACCCGTCGCCGCAGGCCGGCCGTGTCGACGAACCGCCAGATCTCGCCCCCGAGGTCGATCAGGGAGTCGACGGGGTCACGCGTCGTGCCCGCCACCGCGTCCACCAGCACCCGTTCGGAGCCGGCCAGCCGGTTCAGCAACGACGACTTGCCGACGTTCGGCCGCCCGAGCAACGCGATCCGTCGCGGTCCGCCCTCGGCGTCGCCGATCACTTCGGCCGGCGCGTCCGGCAGTCGTTTCAGCACCGCGTCGAGCAGGTCACCACTGGAACGGCCGTGCAACGCGGACACCGGGTGTGGCTCGCCGAGACCGAGCCCCCACAGCAGCGTCGCGTCCGCCTCGACGCGTTCCGAGTCGACCTTGTTCGCGGCGAGGACCACCGGACGCCCGGAGCGTTGCAGGACGCGAGCGACCGCCTCGTCGGCGTCGGTGGCGCCGACGGTCGCGTCGACCACGAACAGCACGACGTCGGCCGCTCCGACCGCGAGGCGGGCCTGCTCGGCCACCGCGGCGGCCAGGCCGCGCGCGTCCTGTTCCCAGCCGCCGGTGTCGACCAGCGTGAAGCGGCGGCCGCTCCACGCGGCGTCGTAGGCGACCCGGTCCCGGGTCACGCCGGGCACGTCCTCCACCACGGCGGCCCGCTCCCCCAGGATGCGGTTCACCAACGTCGACTTTCCGACGTTGGGGCGACCGACAACGGCGACGACGGGTACGGCCAGCGGGCCCTCGGTCATGACGCCACCTTCAGGTCGGCCGAGACGTCGCCGGAACGGACCCCGCGCGCTTCCAGCGCCGCCCTCGTCGTCCGCGCCTCGGCGAGGTGCGCGACGAGATGGCCCCGGATCTGCTCGGACAACTCCGACAACGCCTTGCGGGACCGGCGATTGGTCGGCAGCTCCACCTGGAACGGCTTGCCGAACACGACGTCGATCGTGGCCCGTCGCGGGAGCCGCGCGCCCGGTGGCCAGACCTCGGAGGTGCCGATGCAGGCGACCGGCACGATCGGGCAGTCACCGCGGACGGCGAGGTAGGCGATCCCGTCGTGCATGGCCGCGAACTCGCCGGAACCGCGCGTCCCTTCAGGGAAGACGCCGACCGCTCCACCCTCGTGCAGTTCGCCCACCGCGACAGCCAGAGCGCCCCGGTCCGGACGGGTGCGGTCCACCGGTATCTGGCCGATGAGGTGCAAGACGTGCCCGAGCGGGCCGACGAACATCTCCACCTTGGTCAGGCAGCGGACCGGCCGCGGCGCCTCGATGACGACCAGAGGTCCGTCCAGCCAGGCGCTGTGGTTCCCGGCGATCAGCAGCGAGCCGTCGGCCGGAACGAGTTCGCGGCCGGTCACCCGCACGTGCAGCAACGTCCGGTTGATCAGGCGCGGGCGGGTCAGCCGCTTGCCGTGCTCGAGCAGATACGGCGAGAAGCGCGGTGGACGGCGGATCCGGTCCCGCAGGTCCGGCCAGGCGGTCATCGGAGGTGCACGGCGGCGAGCCTCACGGCCGCACCTCACTCATCCTCTCCACGACCAGGTCCGCGACCGCGGAAGCGCTCATAGAGGTGGAGTCGATGACGAGGGCGTCCTCGGCCTGCAGCAACGGGCTGGCGGAGCGGCCGCTGTCCAACGTGTCACGCCGTTCGAGCTCGGAGTGCGTCCGGGCGACGGCGTCGGCGTGCGGCTCACCCAACTCGGCGCTGCGGCGGCGGGCGCGCTCCTCGGTGCTGGCGGTGAGGAAGAGCTTGACCACCGCATCCGGGGCGACGACCGAACCGATGTCGCGGCCCTCGACGACGATGCCCGGGTCGGCCGCGGCGATGAGGGTCCGCTGGCGGCGCACCAGTTCCTCCCGCACCGCGGGCACGGCGGCTACGGCGGACACGGCGTTGGTCACCTGGCGGGTGCGAATCGGTTGCGAGACGTCCTCACCGTCGATCGTGATGGTCGGCGAGTCGGGGTCGGTGTCGATCGATAGCAGGACCTGTTCGGCCATCTCGGACAGGGTCTCGGCGTCCTCGACGTCGACGCGGCGCTGCAGCGCCAGCCAGGTCAAGGCCCGGTACATCGCGCCGGTGTCGAGGTAGCGCAGGCCGAGGCGACGCGCCACCTCGCGGGCGACGGTGCTCTTGCCGGACCCGCCGGGACCGTCCACCGCGACGACCAGCGCTACGGTTGCCGCCGGCGCCAGTACCTCGGTCGCCAACGGCGCCGGTGCCGCGGTTCCCGCGGCCTCCGACTCCCCCACCTGCACCTGCTTCACGTGACCGTCGACTCCTCGTGCCCGCTCTGGTGACGGACCGCCTTACGTTACGTGTGTTCGCCGAACCTCGCTGTCGGTCAGTCCCGCCGGTAGGCGGTCCAGCCCGCCGTGGCCAGTCGCTCCAGCAGGGAGGCGGCGACCTCCGGCGCCACCGCCAGCTCCAGCACGCCGCGCGGCGCCTCCCGGCTGTGCTCGACCCGTACGTCCTCGACGTTCACGCCCCACTCGCCGAAGGCGCGGAACAAGGCAGCGAGCTGACCGGCCCGGTCCGAGACGACGACCCCGACCCACGACCATTCCGGCAGCGCCTGACCCACCTTGGTCGGCAGCCGCCGCCGGGCCGCGCCGCCGACCCCGAACGAGTCCCGCACGGCCACGCCGACCGCCTCCGGGCCACCGTCGCGGAGCACCGTCGCAAGCTTGGCGAGCGCGGTCGCGAGCCGGTCGAGTCCGTCCGCGACCGGGCTGCGATTCCCCTCCAGGATCGACGCCCAGAGCGCGGGGTCGCTCTCAGCCAGCCGGGTCATGTCACGGAACCCCTGGCCGGCGAGCTGGAAGTCGTCGTCGCTCAGCGGCGCGGTCAAGCCGGCCAACAGGCTGGCCGCGACCTGCGGCACGTGGGAGAGCAGCGCCATCGCCGCGTCGTGCTGCTGCGGGGTGGTGCGCACCGGCACCGCGCCGCAGCTCTGGGCGACGGCATCGGCGGCGGCCAACGCGACCGGACCCGTCTCGTCGGTCGGGCAGAGCACCCAGGTCCGGTCCCGGAACAGGTCGATGCGCGCCGACGCGGCACCGCCGCGTTCCCGGCCGGCCACCGGGTGGGCCGGGCAGAAGGTCGACAGGTCACAGCCGAGCGCGGCCGCCTCGGCGACCGGGGTGCACTTGACGCTCGCGACGTCACTGCTGGTGCCGGCTGACCCCGACTTCTGCAGGTCCAGCAGCACGGCGGCGACGGCGTGCGGCGGCACGGCGAGAACGGCGTGGTCCACCCGCTCACCGTCGGGCCACGGTCGTCCGCCCCCCAGCGCCTCGACCAGCCGGACCTGCTCGGGGTCGTCGTCGCGAAGCAGCACCTCGACCCCGGCCGCGGCCAGGGCCAGCGCGATGCTGCCGCCGATCAGTCCCGCGCCGACCACGCCGACGCGGCCGATCATCGTCGGGCTGGTCACCTTGGAAGCGTCGGCAACCGCCGGACTGGTCACCGCCGAACCGTCGGCCACCGTCGGATCGCTGACTAGTGCGGCAGGTCGGTGCGGAGCGCGGCCGCACCGCGCAGGTAGGCGTGCCGGATCTCGCTGCGCGGCACGTCCGTCTCGACGTGCGCCATCATGCGCACCACGCGCGGCATCGCACCCTCCACCGGAATCTCGATCGAGCACATCATCGGCACGTCGGTGATCCCGGCCTTCCGCGTGGCGTAGGCGGGGAACTCCGACCGGATGTCCGGCGTGACCGTGAAGAGAATGCTGATGAGGTCGTCGGCGGAGAAGGCGTTGCGGGACAGCACCGCGTCGATCATCTCCGCGACCGCCGACATGATCTCGTCCCGTTCGTCCACGTCGACCTGGATCGCGCCCCGCACCGCTCGCACCGCCACGGGAGCCCACCCTAGCTTCCCGCTCGAGTGGACGAGAAGCCGTTACAACCCGACGAGTTTGTAGAGCGCGCCGACCTCGTAGCGGGTGAGGTGCCGCACCCGGTTCGCCCGCAGCGTGCCGATCTGTACCGGGCCGATGCGGGTGCGGACCAGCTGGCGGACCGGGTGCCCGACTTCGTCGAGCATCCGCCGCACGATGTGCTTGCGGCCCTCGTGCAGCGTCATCTCCAGCAGTACCCGGTTGCCGGCGGCCTCGAGCACCCGGAGCTCGTCCGCCTTCGCCGGCCCGTCCTCCAACTGGACGCCCTTGCGGAGCTTGCGCAACACGTCGCGGCCGAACGGGCCGGGCACCTCGATCAGGTAGGTCTTGTCGACCTCGAACGACGGGTGCATCAGCCGGTGCGCGAGCTCCCCGTCGTTGGTCATGAGAATCAGGCCCTCGCTGTCCGCGTCGAGCCGCCCGACGTGGAACAGCCGCTCGGTGCGCTCGGCGACCAGGTCCCCCAGCGACTCGCGGCCCTTGTCGTCGGACATCGAGGAGATCATCCCGCGCGGCTTGTTGGCGGCGAGATACACCAGCCCCGCCTGCGTCACCACCCGGACACCGTCGACCTCGATCTCGTCGGTCTCGGGGTCGACGCGGACGCCCTGCTCACGGACGAGGGTCCCGTTGACCTTCACCCGGCGCTTGGCGATCAGCTCCTCGCAGTGCCGACGCGAGCCGACGCCCGCACCGGCGAGCACCTTCTGCAGCCGCACGCCGTCCTCGCGCTGTTCCCGAACCGGGTCCGACGTGGAGTGCCCTGAACTGCGCGGACGGGGACGACGATCAACCACGGTCGGGCTCCAGCTGTGCTGATCCTTGAAGTGCTGAGGGGAAGGCGGGCGCCGGGTCCATGAGCTCGGAGAGCTCGGCGTGGCCGGGCAGCAGCGGGGCCAGCGGCGGCAGCTCGGTCAGGTCGCGCAGACCCATGCGTTCGAGGAAATACGAGGTGGTCCGGTAGGTGAGCGCCCCGCCGTCGGCGTCGGTGCCGGCCTCTTCGATCAGCTTGCGGGTGACCAGCGTGCGGACGACGCCGTCGACGTTGACCCCGCGGATCGCAGCGATGCGGCCTCGGCTGACCGGCTGCTGGTAGGCAACGATCGCGAGGGTCTCGAGAGCCGCCTGCGACAGCCGTGCGGTCTGGCCGGCGAGGACGAACCGCTCCACGTAGGGCGCGCAGGCGGCGGCGGTGTAGAAGCGCCACCCGCCGCCGATCTCCCGCAACGCGAAGCCGCGGCCGGCCGCTTCGTAGTCGGCGGACAGGGTGCGCAGCGTTTCCTCCACCGTTCCCTCGGCGCGGGACAGTACCTCTGCCAGCGCCGGCACGGCGATCGGCTCGTCGGCGACCATCAGCACGGCTTCGAGCTGCGCGGCGAGCGACGGTTCGTCCGCGGCGGAGACATCGAGGTCGAGGCTCACGCGGACTCCTGTTCCTGCTCGTCGGGCGGGGTCTCGGAGCCCGCGCCCCCGATCCAGGTGACCGTCAGATCACCCAGCGGGGTGGGCTGGTCGAAGGCGACCGTGCCGTCCCGGTGCAGCTCCAGCAGCGCCAGGAAGCGGACGACGACTTCCAGCGTCTCGGTGCACCCGGAACACAGGTTACGGAAGGACGCGGTGCCAACGGCGCGGAGCCGCTCCACCACGGCCCGGCTGTGCGCCTTGATGTCGATGCGGGGCGCGTGCACGTGGTCGATCGCGACCTGCGGCGGCTCCTTCGGCTCGCGGAGCCGACCGGCGATCTCGGCCAGCTTCGCGGCGTCCACCGGGATGACGACCTCGGGGAGCGCGGCGGCGAACGGTTCCTCGAGGGCGACGAGCCGCGTGGTGTGCCGCGCTTCCAGCATCTCGAGGCCGGCCAGCAACGCCGCCGCCCGCTTGTAGGCGCGGTACTGCAGCAGCCGGGCAAACAGCAGGTCTCGCGCTTCGAGCAGCGCGAGGTCCTCCTCCTCGTCGTCGCCGGCCGGCGTCGGGAGCAGCCGGGCGGCCTTCAGGTCGAGCAGGGTCGCGGCCACGACCAGGAACTCGGTGGCCTGATCCAGGTCGAAGCCGGCAGTGCGCAGGTGGGCGACGAAGTCGTCGGCGACCTCCGCGAGGGCGACCTCGGTGACGTCGAGCTTGTGCTTGGCGATCAGGGAGAGCAGCAGGTCGAACGGGCCGGAGAACACCGGGAGGTGGACCTCGAAGGACCGCTTCTTCGAGGTGTCGCTGGCGACGGCTTGCGCCGACGGTTCGGTCAAGCCGGCGGTCCCGCCACCCGAGCCGTCACGTCAGCACCGGCACGCCGAGGATCGCGCTGAGCCCTCGGATGAGCTGCGGCGCCAGCTGACCCACCCAGGACGGGAAGCCTGAGAGCAGCACCGGAAGGAGCAGCAGGCCGAGCACGATGCCGACGCCGAAGTTGCGCTCCTCCAGCTGGTAACGCGCCCGCTGCCAGCCCATTGTCTGGCCGCCGAGCGTGAAGATGACCCGGCCGAGGTCGGTCGGCGGGCACGGGATGAGAGCTGTCACACAGAGCGCCGCGAAACCCGTCGCCATCGCGAACAACAGGTCGGGGCCGAAGCCGCCGGTGGTGTCGATGAGGCGTGCCGTGCCGAGTGACGTCCCGACCCCGACGTCCGTCGCCCGCACGCCGCCGAGCGCGGCCAGGCAGAGGAGTGCGTAGACCAGCGGACGGGTCAGCACGGCGGTCACGACGTGGAACCGCCGGGCCCGCCACCGGTCGTTCATCGGCACCGGCTCGGCCCAGCCCCAGCCGGCCAGCAGCACGGCGATGGCGCTGAAGACGCTGACCTGTCGCTTCAGGGACGGCTTCAACCAGCCGGCGCGCATCGGCATCGGATCGCCGAGCGCGCGAGCGGTGAGGGCCTGCGCGGCGCTACCCAGGTAGACGCCGATCACGAAGGCCAGCAGCAGGCCGAGCAGGACCGCCGGCTTGTCGAGGAAGAAGAGCACGGAGAGACGTCAGCCGTTCCGGCGGTTCAGCGGCCCGGCGAGCGCGAGAGCATCTCGCGCGCCAGCGCGCGGTAGGCAACCGCACCGGTCGAGTTGTGGGCGTAGGAGGTGATCGGTTCGCCTGCCGCGGTGGTCTCCGGGAAGCGGACGGTACGGCTGATGACGGTGTGGAACACGTGCTCCGGAAAGGCCTGGACGACCCGGTCGAGCACCTGCTTGCCGTGCAGGGTGCGGCTGTCGTGCATCGTCGCGAGGATGCCGGCGACCTCGAGCCGAGGGTTCAGCCGGTCCCGCACCTTGTCGATCGTCTGCAGCAGCAGCGCGACGCCGCGCAGCGCGAAGTACTCGCACTCGAGCGGGATCACCACACCGTCGGCGGCGGTGAGGGCGTTCACCGTGAGCAGGCCGAGCGAGGGCTGGCAGTCGATCAGGATGACGTCGTAGTCCTTGAGCAACGGCCGCAGCGCCCGCGAGAGGGAGTGCTCGCGGCCGACCTCGTTGACCAGCAGGACCTCGGCGGCCGAGAGATCGATGTTGCTGGGCAGCAGGTCCAGGCCCTCGACGTGGGTCTTGAGCACCGCGTCATGCGGGTCGATGTCGCCGGAGGACAGCACCAGGTCGTGCACGGTGAGGTCGAGCGTGTTCGGGTTGATGCCCAGCCCGACCGACAGGGCGCCCTGCGGATCGACGTCGACGAGTAGGACCCGACGGCCGTACTCGGCCAGCGCTGCGCCCAGGTTGATGGTGGTCGTGGTCTTGCCGACGCCACCCTTCTGGTTGCAGACGGCCAGGATGCGAGCGCAATCGTGCGGCGGGACGGGGCCGGGTTCGGGGAACTCCGGCATCGGGCGGCCCGTGGGGCCGAGTCGAACCTCGTGCTCCACGGTGACGCCGGGCAGGGTCTCGGCGGCGGGCAGGGTCTCGGCGGCAGCGCGGCCGCCGGCTCCAGGTGTGACATCGGCTGTCATGGCCGAGGACCTCCCGGAGGGCCGGTGCGCGGGTCGATCCCGCGACACGATTCTGCAGAACGTTCTGCTCAAGCGATTCCGCGAAACGGCGGAATCTGGTCGCAGCCTAGCGAGAGCCGCCCCGATCTGTCGGGCTTCGCGGCACGCGGCGCCGCGCAGGGTCGGCCGGGTCAGTCCGGCCGGAGGTCCGCCGGAGGTAAGGCGAGGGCACGCGGGTGCGCGGCGGCGTACACCTCGCGCAGCCGATCGACCGTCACCAGCGTGTAGACCTGCGTCGTCGTCACCGATGCGTGGCCGAGGAGTTCCTGCACCACCCGCACGTCCGCGCCACCGTCGAGCAGGTGGGTCGCGAACGAATGCCGCAGCACGTGCGGGCTCACCCCGGCGGGCAGACCCGCCCGCTTGGCGGCCTGCTGGAGCACCGTCCACGCGGTCTGCCGGGAGATCCGGCCGCCCCGGTTGTTGACGAAGATCGCCGGCCCCCGTGGGGACAGCGCCGGACGGCCTCGGACGAGCCAGGCCTCCAGCGCCCGACGGGCGAACGAACCGACCGGCACCATGCGCTCCTTCGCCCCCTTGCCGCGGAGCAGCACGCTGCCGGTCCCCAGGTCGAGGTCGTCGACGTCGAGCCCGACCGCTTCCGAGATCCGCGCGCCGGTGCCGTACAGCAGCTCGAGCAGAGCCCGCGCGCGGAGCGCAGCCGGGTCGTTCGTGCCGCCACCCTCAGATCCGCCACCCTCAGGTCCCGCGCCAGCAGGGAGACCGGCACCGGGCCACAGCGGGCCCGCGGCGGCCAGCAGGGCCTCCACCTCCGCGACCGACAACGCCTTGGGCAGCCGTTTCGCCGCGGACGGCGGACGGACCGGGCGGGCGGCGTCGTCGGCGACCTCGCCCTCCCGGTGCGCGAACCGGTGCAGACCACGAACCGTGACCAGCGTGCGGGCAGCCGAGCTGGCCGAGAGCGGCTGGTGCTCCTCGTCGCCGACTCGGAGCGCCGCCAGGAAGTCGGCGATCAGGTTCTCGTCGACGCCCGCCAGCGAGTGCCGGGCCCGCCCCGCGAGGAACCCGCGGTAGCGGCGCAGATCACGCCGGTAAGCGGACAAGCTGTTCGCCGCCAGGCCCCGTTCGACGGTCAGATGGTCGACGTAGCGTCGGCAGAGATCGCCGACCGCGTCGACCGCTTCGGGCAGGGCGGCCTCGGCGGCCCTCGATCCATCCGCAATGTCAGCGCCGGCGTCGACCCGAGCGGCGACTTCAGCCACGGTGACCCAGCGTGAGGGACGCCGCCTCGATTTCTCGATGAACGGGCCCGGACCGGGGTACGCCATATGCCATGTCCGGCTCATCCTCTCCTGCGTCGACCGCGGAACAGCGGCGGCTCGCCGGGCGCTACCTCCTCGGCGAGCCGGTCGGGCGAGGCGGCGCCGGCGTCGTGTGGAAAGCATCGGACGAGCTGCTCAGGCGCACTGTCGCGATCAAGGAGTGCATGCTCCCGCCCACCGTCGACGACGCGGACCGCGAGAAGATGCTGACCCGCGTCATGCGGGAGGCGCGGACCGCGGCCCGGCTCGACCACCCGGCCCTGGTAACCGTCTTCGACGTGGTGCAGGAAAGCGGTCGCCCCTGGATCGTCATGGAGTACGTCGAGTCCCGCTCGCTGTCCCAGGTGGTGCGGCAGGACGGGCCGATGCCGGTGTCGCAGGTGGTCGACATCGGCATCACGCTGCTGGACGCGCTGTACGTCGCGCACACCGCCGGGGTACTCCACCGGGACGTGAAGCCGGCGAACGTCCTGCTCACGGAGTCGGGCAACGTCGTCCTGACCGACTTCGGGATCGCGGCCACCACCGGTGACCCGACGTTGACGACCAGCGGCATGCTGCTCGGCTCGCCGTCCTACATGCCGCCCGAACGCGCCCGGGGCGAGGCCGCGACCCCCGACAGCGACGTCTGGTCGCTCGCCGCGACGCTGTACACACTGGTCGAGGGGACCACCCCTTATTCGGGTGATCATCCGCTGGCGGTGCTCAGCGCGGTCGTCGACCACCGCCGGCGTCCGATGGAGAACGCCGGGCCACTCGAACCGTTGCTCGCCGAGATCCTCGATTCCGAGCCGGAGCAGCGCCCTGGCGAGCTGTCGGTCCGGCGCCGGATGGACCGGATCAAGGGGCAGCTCGCGGCCGCGCACGAGCCGACGACCAACGGGGGCACCCCGATCCGCACGAACGCCAGCGGCGAGAAGTCTGCCGCCGAACGCACCGCACGGCTCTCGGCTCGACGTCCGTCGCGCCGGCAGGACCACGCGGCGGCCCCCGTGGTCCCGGTCGAGGGCGCCGGGCCGGACGGTCGTCCCGGGGAGCAGTCAGCCGAGGCACTGTCGTCGGAGGCGCTGTCAGCGGAGGCGCTGTCGTCAGAGTCCCTGTCGTCGGAGTCCTCCGACTTCCCGGATGCATCCGCGGTCGCTCCGCCCACCCCTGGCCCGGACAAGCCGGAGCGCCGCCCGCGCTGGCGCCGTCGCCGCTCGGGTGCTGGTGCTGCTGGTGCTGCTGGTGCTGCTGGTGCCGCTGGTGCTGCGAGCGCGGAGCAGGGCGAGTCGTGGGACTTCGAGGGGCTTCTCGGCGGGAACGACGCCTCAGCGGCGCCCGAAAAACCCTCCACCGTGAGCCCTTCCACGGCGGCCACTTCTCCCGCGGAGCCGGCCGCCCCCCAGGCCGCGGCACCGTCCAACGCGCCGACCGAGCCGTCCGAGCCCGAGGTCGCCCCTGCCGCTCCCACCATTGCCTCCCCCGAGCCCGACATCGCCGAGCCCAAGCCCGAGCCCGAGCCCGAGCCCGCAGTTGAGCAGCGGACCGCACCCGACCGCGCACCGCAGCCTGCCGCCGCTCCCCGGTCACCACGCCCTCGCTCGCGGCGAGCTCCGCTGCTGCTCGGCATCGGCGCCCTGGTGGTGGTCGCCGTGGTGACGCTCGCCCTGATTCTCGCCGGCGGAAACGACCGCCCGACCGCGGTCCCCGGAGTCCCAGCACCCTCAGCCGGCTCGTCGGCCGGGACGAGCAGCGGGGGCTCCGGTAGCAGCCCCAGCAGCTCGGCGTCGCCGAGTTCGGGAACCGGTGCGGCCGTGCCGGCGGGTTGGCAGAGCTACCGGGACTCCACGTTCGGTTGGAGCATCGCCGTCCCGCCCGAGTTCACCCGCAGCAAGGGCGGCACGACCAATCAGACCGACTTCCGGGACTCGACCGGGCGACTGCTCCGGGTCGAGATCGCTCCCCAGGCACACGCGTCGGCGATCGGC
The DNA here is from genome assembly GCA_035468175.1 of Frankiaceae bacterium. Lineage (GTDB taxonomy): Bacteria > Actinomycetota > Actinomycetes > Frankiales > Frankiaceae > JAVEDQ01. The sequence continues at coordinate 32,030 of DATITC010000012.1, forward strand.
GACTGGCGCAGCTACGAACCGTCCTTCGCCCGCACGGTGTCGAACTACCAGCGCATCCGCATCGAACCCGCCGACGGCGGTACCGGCACCCGCGCCGCCGACTGGGAGTTCACGTTCAACGACGGCGGGTCCGACCTGCACGTGCTGAACCGCGGCGTGGTCGACGGACGTACCGCCCACGCCCTCTACTGGCAGACGCCCGACTCCAGCTGGTCCGGCTCGACGGCGCTGCGCGACCAGATCTTCTCGACCTTCCAGCCGCCGCCGCAGTAGCCGGACCCGCAGCCGGGCCGTCCCGCTAGAGCCGCCGACCCACTAGAGCGGCGGGGTCGCCGCACCCTCGGTGTCAACGAGCTGCGGCACTCGCCGGAACCGGTCCGGCCACGGCGCCTCATCCTCGCGGAGGTTCTCGAAGTTGTTGTCCCGCGCCCGAGCCGCTGCCAGCAGCCCCGCGACAGCCAGGGCGTTCCGGATGCCGCCGGAGAGCACGCTGCGAATCGCCTCGTCGAGGTCCACCCAGGACAGCTCGAGCTCCGCCTCCTCGTCCACGTCACTCCGGTCGTTACCGGTGTCGGAGACGCCGCTGGCAAGGAAGATGCGGGTGGCCTCGTCGCTCATGCCTGGCGAGGTGAGAACGTCGACGAGGACGTTCCACCGCTCCGCCTGAAGGCCGGCCTCCTCGCTGAGCTCACGCTTCGCCGTCGCGAGCGCCAGTTCGCCTTCGACGTCGAGCAGGCCCGCCGGCAGCTCCCAGAGGGACTCCTTGACCGGATGCCGGTACTGCTTGATCAGCATCACCCGGCCCTGGTCATCGAGAGCGACCACTCCCACGGCTCCCGGATGCACCACCACGTCGCGTTGCGACTCGTTCCCGCCGGGCATCGTCACCTGGTCGGTGCGAACCTTGATGATCTTGCCGTCGAAGGCGTCGGTGCTGCTGCGAACTTCGTAGTCGTGGGCCACGAGGCGAAAGCCTGCCAGATGAGCTTCCGTCGGCGCAGCACGGGTGGTCTACCGGCGTGCCGCCGTCTCATCGACGCGGCTCACTAGCTCTTCAGGAATCGGCCCCGGCCACCGAGTTCCGCTCGCGGCCGTGGTCGCCGTGCCAATCGAGGACCAGCAGGGTCGCATCGTCGCTGAGGGCGTGACCGGTGAGATCGAGCACCCGGTCGGCCAGCCACCGGACCGTCTCCCGGGCGTGCAGCGACGCCGTCTCGCGGATCATCGCGGGCAGGTCCAGAGCGGCTGCGTCGCGTTCCAGCATGCCGTCGGTGACGAAGACCACGCGGTCCCTTGGCAGGAGCTCCAGCGTCGAGCCGACGTAGACGGTGTCCGGGAAGAGACCGAGCGGCAACGCAGGCGGGAGATCGATAGTCCGGACCGCCCCGTCCCGGGCCAAGAACGGAGCGACGTGGCCGGCGTTGACCAGCTCCAGCAACCCCGTCCGCAGGTCGAGCCGTCCCAGGAGCCCGGTGACGAAGCCCTCGTGGACGATTTCGGTCGCATGCGCGCGCAACGCCTCGTCCGCGATCCTCGCCTGCTCGACCAGCGGCAGGCCCAGACGGCGGGAGCCGCGCAAGCTGCCCACGCACAAGCTTGCCGTCAGTGCGCTGCTGACGCCGTGCCCCATCGCGTCGGTCAGCGACAGCTGCAACTCATCGCGGGCGAGGCTGTAGTCGAACGTGTCCCCGCCGACGCTCGCCGCTGGCTCGAGCCACGCGGAGAGCGTGAACGACCCCGCTTCGCAGGTGTAGGACCCGGGCAGGAGCCGTTGCTGAATCTCGGCCGACAGGCTGAACTCGCGGCTGCGCCGTCCCCACTCGAACAGGTCGGTGTGCCGGCGGTTCGCGATGACCACGAAGGCGAGCAGGTGTGCGGCTCGGGCGATCTCGTCGACCGTCGCCGTGTCCGGGCTGGTCGGGAGCATCAGCTCGAGCAGGCCGATCGCCTCCCCCCGCTCCGTCACCGGCGCGATCACTCGCCACAGGCCACTGTTTTCGTCGCCGGCGGCACCGTCCCCCGGCTCGACTGGGCGCAGGACCTGAACGGTCTGGGTGCGCACCGCCTGCTCGTGGGGACCGCCGTCGAACGGCAGAACCGTGGCGGACTCCTCGGCGTTCCGACGCTCGCCGCGCGCCAGCCGACCGGGGACCGCCGCGGCCACGCCGAGCGGTACGTGCGACAGCCGGACCAGGGCGCGTCCGGACAGGTCCGAGATCAGGAAGGACACCGAGGTGGCGCCCAACGCAGTCCCGAGGCTCTGGGTGACCGACTCCACCGCCTCGACGGGCGAGGCGTCCTCCGCCGCGTCGAGCGCGTCACCCAAACCGCGGAACCCTTCATCGCTGCTCATCGAGCGCAGCATAGATGCGGGCGACGCATGGTCGGCGTGGACCTTCGGCCGGTTCAGGTGCTGACCAGGTCGAGCAGCTCTTCTTCGGACCGCTTCACCGCGGCCTCGACGAGCCCGCGGAACAGCGGATGCGCGCGGGTCGGCCGGGATTTGAACTCCGGGTGCGCCTGGGTGCCGACGTAGTACGGGTGCACGTCCCGGGGGAGCTCCACCATCTCGACCAACCGGCCGTCCGGCGAGGTACCGGAGAGCAGAAGCCCGGCGGCGGAGAGCCGGTCGCGGTAGCCGTTGGCGACCTCGTAGCGGTGCCGGTGCCGCTCGTGGACAGTGGTCGTCCCGTACGTCGATGCGCTGACACTGCCCGGCAGCAGGTGCGCCGTGTAGCGGCCGAGGCGCATCGTGCCGCCCATGTCCCGCTCGCCGGAGACGACGTCGAGCTGGTCGGCCATCGTCGACACCACCGGGTGCTGGGTCTCGGGCCCGAACTCGAGGCTGTTCGCGCCCTCGAGCCCGGCCAGGGACCGCGCGGCCTCGATCACCATGCACTGCAGGCCGAGGCAGATGCCCAGGGTGGGGATCTTGCGCTCCCGCGCGTACCGGAGCGCCTGCAGCTTGCCCTCGATGCCCCGCACGCCGAAGCCGCCGGGGACGAGCACACCGTCGACGCCGTCGAGGACGCGGCCGGTTTCCTCGGGCGAGCTGCACTCGTCGGAGGCGATCCAACGGAGTTCGACGCGGGCGTCGTTGGCGACGCCACCAGCCTTGAGCGCCTCGGTCACCGACAGATAGGCGTCGGGCAGGTCGACGTACTTGCCGACGACGCCGATGGTCACGCTCTTCGAAGGTGTGTGCACGCGGCGGAGCAGCACGTCCCACTCGGACCAGTCGACGTCCCGGAACGGCAGCCCGAGCCGGCGGACAACGTAGGCGTCGAGTGCCTCTCGGTGCAGCACCTTCGGGATGTCGTAGATGCTCGGTGCGTCCGGGGCATTGGCGACGGCTTCGGTGTCGACGTCGCAGGCCAGCGCGATCTTGCGCTTCATGCCGTCCGGGATGGGACGGTCGCTGCGGCAGACCAGCGCGTCCGGCTGGATACCGACCTGCCGGAGTGCCGCGACGCTGTGCTGGGTCGGCTTGGTCTTGAGCTCACCGCTCGGGGCGAGGTACGGCACCAGGCTGACGTGGACGAACAGGCAGTGCTCGCGGCCGACCTCGTGCCGGACCTGCCGCACCGCCTCGAGGAACGGCAACGATTCGATGTCGCCGACGGTGCCGCCCACCTCGGTGATGACGACGTCGACGTCATCGGTGGCGAGCGCGCGAATGCGGGACTTGATCTCGTCGGTGATGTGCGGGACGACCTGCACCGTCTCACCGAGGTAGCCGCCCCGGCGCTCCCGGGCGATGACCGTGGAGTACACCTGCCCGGTGGTGACGTTCGAGCTGCCGGGCAGCTCGACGTCGAGGAACCGCTCGTAGTGGCCGACGTCGAGGTCGGTCTCGGCCCCGTCCTCGGTGACGAACACCTCGCCGTGCTGGAACGGGTTCATCGTCCCGGGATCGACGTTGAGGTAGGGGTCGAGCTTCTGCATGATCACCCGGAGGCCGCGGGCCTTCAGCAGCATGCCGAGGCTGGATGCCGTCAATCCCTTGCCGAGACTGGACGCCACTCCCCCCGTGACGAAGACGTGCCGGGGAACGTGAGCCGATGGCATCGACTGGCCTCCGTGGTGTCGTGACGACGGTCAGGCCGGCGGGGATACGCCGGGCCGTCCACGGGAGTTCATGGTACGTCCGGGCCGACCGTCGACGCGAGGGACTCGCCGGGCCGGTTCCGGTGCCCCGCCGCAGCTTCGATCGCGATCGGGACGACGAGCAGCATCATGACGGCCGGCACGACAACGCCGGAGTCGTTGACGGCGAAGCCGAGGGTCCCGGCGACGAGCGCCGCTCCCAACCCGGCTCTCAGTCCCGGCTGCTCCCGCAGAGCCCGGCCGAGCGGCGCGGTGACCGACCACCGATCCGCACGGGCGACGACGACGGCCAGAACGGCCATCGTGGGCACCACGAGCAGCGTGGCCACGTTCCGGGTGAGCAGGGCCCAGTTCGCGGCGGCCTTGCGGGACAGCGTGTCTCCCGCGCGGCCGTTCAGCAGGTCGGAGGCGAACCGGCCGAGATGGGTGCGGCTCTCCGGCGCCCGGGCGAGGTCGACGGCCGCGAACAGCACGAGCACGGCGACGGCCCCGAGCGCGGCGAGCAGCACCGTGCGGACCCGGATCCGACGACCCGCCACCGCCCACGTGAGCAGCGCCACGGCCGGCACGAGGGCGAGAACCCCGCCGACGTCGCTGCCGAGCATCGGCGCCCCGTCGACGAGCACGGCGAGCAGCCCGACCGCGGCGACGGAGGCCGCGCGTCGGGACCGGCTACCCGACACGGATCCGAGTGCTCCCCCTACCAGCATCGCTGTGATGAGTACTGCGGCGGCGAACGCGCCGAACGCGGGGTTGCCGAGCCCGGCGAAGCGACCGGCGACCAGCGCCGAGTACCCGAGCACGCTGTGCAGCTGCAGCGGTGCCCCGGCGATCACGTCGGAGGCCAGGACGACGGCGGTGAGCACGGCGATCCAGGCGATCCTGGCCCGGCAGACCACCAGGATGACCGCGTCCAGCGCGAGGATCAGAGCCCACAACCCGACGAGGCCGACCCGTTCGTAGGACACCAGCCGGGCGAGGAACGTGGCGGCCGGGGTCGCGGCGACGAGGCGGCAGTTCCACAGCGCCACCGTCCAGCCGAGGTCCCGGCGCCCGCGCCAGCACAGCGCGGCTGCGAATAGCAGGGTCAGCACGAAGACGGCGACCAGCGGGAGAACGACCCCCAGCACGACGGTCGGCATAAATCGGGCCCGCCGGTCAGCGGTCAGGTAGCTGCCGCGGTCGAAGGGCCTGTGGTCGTGCTGGTACCAGGCCTCGCCGATCATGCCGGTCGGTTCGGGACGGCCGAGGGCGGCGAGGACGGTCGGGGCGACGTCGACGGTCTGCACGTAGGGCGCCCGGCGGGTGCTGCCGGACGCGAGCCGACCGGTGGCGTAACCCGCGCCCGAGGCCACGGCGACATGCAGGTGCGCCGAGGTCCCCGCGTCGCCGAGTCCAACGACGAGCAGCAGCGCAGCTCGGGAGCGCCACCGCTGCACCGCCGCGTCCGCCGTGAGCGGGTCGGTGACCTCGACCAGATGGACGGGGCAGGCGGCCCCCGCCGGTGCCAGGCGGCCGGTACTCGTCGCAGCGGCGAGCACCGCGCCGCGGGCCCCGGACCCGCTGACACAGTCCGGGCCGAGGGCGTCGGCGAGCGCCCCGATCCGGGCACCTGTGCGGGCCGGCTTCGTCTGCCGCTGCGCGACCGCGACGCCGGGATCGGTGGTGTCCGTCGGCGGCGGCAGGTCCCGCGCGCGTGCCCGGTTACCGGCGGACAGGGAGGCCCACGCGTCGAGCACAGAGGTTTTCTCGTCTGCGCCGCGGGCGGCCAGCAGTCCGCTGGTTCCGGAATGGGCCAGCGCGTCGAGGCCGGGGGTAGCCGCGCCGACCTCGGCCCAGGTCAAGCCGTCGACACCGATCACGACGACAGGATGCGTGGCGTCGGGTCTCGCCACCGGGGTGCCGGCCTCGGCAGCCGGGGCCAGCAGCACGACGAGGAGCGCGGCGAGGGCGGTGAGCACAGTGAGTCCAGCGGCCGGCACCCGGCGGAAGGCGGCCGGCATCAGTCGGCCTCGCCGAGGAGCTGGCGGTAGACCTCGAGAACGGCGGTGACGGTGCGTGCGGCGTCCGGCCACTCCGCCGCACGGCGGCGGCCCCGTTCGGCCAGGGCTGCCGCTTCAGCAGGGTCGTCGAGCAGCCGGCGGAGCGCGTCGGCGAGAGCTTCCGGGTCCTCCGCCGGCACCAGGACGGCGGCGGGCGGGTCGGCGCTCCCGACCAGCGCCGGCACCCCGCCGACCGCGGTGGCCACCAGCGGGCGCCCGGCCAGCAGCGCCTCGTGCGCGGCGAGCGGACTCCCCTCCCAACGAGACGGCAACACGACGACGTCGGCGGCGGCAAGCAGGTCGGCGACGTCGTCGCGGGCACCCAGCAGCCGAAGCGGCGCGCCGAGCCGGTCGCGCTCCGGGCCCTCCCCGGCGACGGCGACGACGACGTCAGCGGGCAGTAGCACCGCGGCGGCTTGCAGGACGTCGAGGCCCTTCTGCCGGTTCAGTCGGGCGACCGCCAGGACGAGCCGGATGCCCGGGGTCAGCCCGAGCTCGGCGCGGGTCTCGTCGACCGACCGGCCGGACGGTGCCCGCCGGGCCGCTCCTACGGGCGCCAGCCGGGGACGGCCGCCGAGCCGGGTGACGTGGGCGACGAGGTCCGGTGACACGCACAGCGACACGGCGGCCCGGCGCGCAACGAGGGTTTGGACCAGCCGACCGGCTCGCCCTCCGGTGCCCACCAAGTTGTGCCAGGTAACCACGAGCGGGACCCGACGCCCGAGCAGCGCGGCTGCCGCGATCGACCCGGCCCGCACCCCGTGTGCGTGCACGACGTCCGCACCACGGGCCGCCCTCCGGACGGCGGCCACCGACAGCCCCGGGCGGACGGCACCGGCCACGGGAAAACGCTCCAGGGTCTCGGCCGGGCCGACGGTGGTCATTGCGACCCCGGAGTCGACCAGGAATGCGGCCAGCGCCTGGACGTGCCGGCCGATGCCGCCGGTCGACGGGCCGAGGGCGAGAACGACCTTCATCGCCGCACCAACCGGCGGAGGTCGTCCCGCTCCAGTGCGCCCAGCACGACGACGACACCGAGTCCGGCGCCGACCGCGGCCAGGAGCAGCGCGGGAACCTCGCGCTGCAGCAGCTGACCGCCGACCGTGCCGAGCGCGGAACCGACGGCCGCGGCCAGCAGCCCGACGGCAACGGTTCGGCCGAGCCCGGTCACCGAAGCCGGGCCCGCGACCCGTCGCAGTGCGGCGAGCAGGCCGACGCCGGCGACCGTCATGCCGATCGCGTTACCCGCGCCGAGCGCCGCCCCGGTCCAGCCGCGTGGTGCTGCCAGGACCAGCACCACGTCGGTGACGACGACGAGCAACCATCCGCTGCTCGTCGCGAGCGCTGCGGCCCGGCTGCGGTTGCGGGCGTAGAGGGCCCGGGAGGCGAAGGCGAGCACGGCGTAGCCGGGCAGGCCGGGCGCGAACGCGACGATGGCGCGGCGCAGCTCCTCCACCCCGGCGCCGGGCGCCGCGGCCAGCAGCAGCCGGGCCAGCGGATCAGCGACCGCGATCAGCGCGGCTGCGCCGGCGAAGCCGCAGAGCAGTACCAGGCGCAGCCCACCGCGGGCGGTCGCGGCGTAGCCGTCGTCGTCCCCGGCAGAAGCACGGGTGGACATCTCGGGGAAGGCGCTCGTCGCGATCGGCACGGCCAGCACGGCCCACGGCAGCAGGAAGACCGCGGTGCCGAGCGTGAACACCACGACCGCGCCGCGCTCACCCGCGGCGAGCCGCAGCGCCACGGCCACCGAGACCTGCTGTGCCGCGACCGCGACCACGCCCGCCAGCGCGAGCCGCCGCACGCGTCGTGCGACGCCGGGTGGGAAGCGCAGCGACAGGACCGGCAACCAGCCGCTGCGCCGGGCCAGGACCGGGAGCGCGACGGTCGTCGTCAGCGCGACCACCCCCAACGTCGTGCCCACCGAGAGGATCAGCTCGCCTTGGCGGGTGATCGTCGTGATCTCCCGGCCACTCTCGCTCGAGGCGAACGTCAGATAGGCAGCGATCACGACAACGCTCGACACCAACGGCGCCAGCGCGGCGGCGAAGAACCGGCGGTTCGCCTGCAGCATGCCGGTGCAGACGATGCCGATCCCGTAGAGCACCACCTGCGGGGCGAACACGGCGAGCAGCCGGGCTCCGACGTCGACCTGGGCGGCAGCCTGCGGCGACCCGTTCAGCAACAGTTCGGCGAGCTGGCGGCGGAACACCACCCCGAGCACCGACAGCGGCGTCAGGAGCAGCACGGTCCAGCTCAGCAGCGCACCTGCGGTCCGGCGCGCGGTGTCCGGATCGACGCCGGCCAGCACCGGGATGACCAGGCTGGCCAGCGCTCCTCCGGCGACGATCTCGTAGACGACGTTGGGTAGCGCGTTGGTGGCGGTGTAGGTGTCGCCGAGGAACGTCGCGCCGAGGACCCGGCCGAGTACGGCGGTACGGGCGAACCCGACCAGCCGGGCGACCACGGTGACCGCGGCGACCAGCGCCGCCGCGCGAACCACCGTTGTCGCCAGCGTGGAACCAGGCGTCCCGCTGGCCTCAGCCACGCCGACCCAGCCCGTCGAGCCACGCCAACGGCGGCGTCCGGTCGATCACGGCGGTGAAGCTGACCCGTTCGCTCGCCGCGGTCAGCGCGAGGACTCCCGCGAGCAGCCCCAGCCGGAGCGGGAGGGGCGCCGCCTGGGTCACGGCGAGGCCGAGCACGATCCCCAGCCCGTTCGCGCCGGCATCGCCGAGCATCGACCGCTCGGCCAGGTCGTCCGGCAGGACGGCGGCGCTGGCACCGAGTAGGGCGACGAACGGCCTGCGGTCGGATGAGGCGGCCGTTCCGGCTCCGAGCGCGGCGAGGAGCCCGACCGTCTTCGCGGCACGACCGGGCCGGAGATCGAGCAGGTTCACCAGGTTCGCCGTCCCGGCCAGCAGCGACGCATTGAGCAGGATCTCCGCAGGCGAGCCGGCCCGAGCCGGATCGCGTCGGGTCTGCACTCCCGCGGCGGTCAGCGCAGCGGCCCCGATCCCGATCAGCTTGACGGCCCCGGCCGACAACCGGCCGGCCCGTAGCGCAGCGAGGTGGCCGCGGAAACCCTTGTCGCGGCGCTGCTCCGGGCGGGCGCCGACCACGTCGTCGTAGCGGCCGGCGGCCACGGCTCCGACCGCAGCAACGGTCGCGGCCGCCGACGGCGCACCCGCCACGGCGGCCGCAGCAACCAGCGGGCCCGCGCACAGCGAGACCGGGACGCCGCGGTAGTTCGTCCTCGTCCACGCCGGGCCGTTCGATGCCGACGCGATGCAGGCCGATCCGATCCACGCCGATCCGATCCGCCTCGACTCGTTCCGCGTCGACTCGTTCCGCGTCGCGGCGACGCGTACCGCGCGGGAGCCCGCAGTGACCACCGCCGCGGCCAGCAACCCCGAACGGACCGCCGAGCTCACTTCGAGCTGGGCACCGGCACGGGCCCCCTGCTCCCCGGCCCCGCTCCGAACTGGCCCGCGGTGCCGCCCGCCTCCGCCCGGGCCGTGCGGATCAGCCCGACGAGGCCCCACGGTGTGTCGACCGAGTCCTGCGTGGAGACCCGCGAGGACGTGCCGGCGTTGCGGACGGCGTTGACGATCCCTGAGTCGGCCGAAGCGATCGAGCCGGCGACGACGGTGCCGTCGTCCCGCTCGTCCAGGGCGAGCGCGAGCGCCAGTACCTGCGGCGTGAGCACGTCCTTGTCGGGACGGGGATCCGGCGGGTCCGGCACGAGCACCAGGGCCAGGTCGCCCGGGCCGTCCTGCTGGTCGACGGTGATCAGGCCGGCGGCCCGCCACGGATCGAGCGCCCGGCGCTGGGCGGCCTTCGCGATCGGGTTGTCGAGGTCGTTGCCGGTCCCGACAACAGCAGGAGCGAACGCGGCCGCCACGCGCTGGGCGCTCGACGTGGAGGCGTCGAGGGGAACGCTCTGCACGCGGGCTGCGTCGGTGGCCACGCTCGCGATGTCTGCCGCGCGGGTGGGGTCGGCGAAGGCGTCGCTCAGTCGGATCCGGGTGACGGTGGTTGCCCCGGACTGGTCCAGCACGTCGGTCACTGACGAACGGACGTCGGCGGAGACACCGGGCGCGCTGATCAAGGTGATGCGCCGGCCGGCGAGCTGGCCTGCCACCTCCTGCGGCGTCACCGCGGTGACGAAGGCGTTGGCGCCGGCGAGGGTCCGCTGCTCCTCGGTGATGGTCTGCTCCCGCGCCCGCTTGTCTGCGGCGAGGCCGTCGACCCGCTGCCGCAGGTCGTCGACGATGACGCCGTTCAGAGCCGTGGTCCCGACGACGATGCCGACGGCCAGCGCCAGGAAGACCGAGATGATCGAGACGAGGTGGTACCGGAAGTCGATCAACGGAGGCGACTCACCCGAGCGGGGCGGGTCATGACGCCAGCCCGGACAGCCAGAACGTGAAGTCGTGCCATTTGTCGTTCAACAGCGCGATGTAGGCGCGGCCCGCCGCGGACAGCGTGATCGCCACGACCAGCGTGACCAGCGTGGCGAGCACGAGCAGGACGAGCGATGAGGTGCGGATCCGGCTGTGGTACAGCCGACTGACCCCCTTGGCGTCGACCAGCTTCGACCCGACCCGCAGTCGGGTGAGGAACGTGCTCGCCATCCCGGCCCGGCCCTTGTCGAGGAATTCCTCCAGGGTCGCGTGCGTGCCGACCGCGACGATCAACGTCGCGCTGTGCTCGTCGGCAAGCAGCATCGCGGCATCCTCGCTGGTCCCCGCGGCGGGAAAGACGACCGCGGCGACGCCGAGCGACTCGACCCGAGCGAGACCCGGCGCCCGTCCGTCCGGGTAGGCGTGCACGACCACCTCGGCGCCGCAGCGCAACACCTCGTCGGAGATCGAGTCCATGTCACCAAGGATGAGATCCGGGGTGTAGCCCTCCTCGCGCAGCGCGTCCGCGCCACCGTCGACGCCGATCAGCACCGGCCGGTACTCGCGGATGTAGGGCCGCAGGGACGCGAGATCCTGCTTGTAGTCGTAACCACGCACCACGATGAGCACGTGCTTGCCGGCCATCGCCGTCGACAAATGCGGCACCCCGACGCCCTCGAGCAGCAGATCGCGCTCGCGCTTGAGGTACTCCATGGTGTTGTCGGCGAAATCCTCGAGCTGCTCGGCCATCCCGGCTCTGGCCTCGGCCATCGCCGCGGCGACGTCCGGACCGGTCAGCAGCGTGCCGGTGCCGACGACGGCTCCGTCGGCCAGCACCTTGTCCCCGTCCACGGTCACCGTCGCGCCTTCGACGAGCGCGTCGAAAAGCCCGGGGTCGGCCCGGTCAATCACGATCACGCCGGCCGCCAGCAGGATCTCGGGCCCGAGGTTCGGGTAGCGGCCCGAGATGCTCGGGGCAGTGTTGATGACGACGGCGGCGCCGCGGGACACCAGAGCCTCGGCGCTCACCCGGTCGATGTCGGTGTGGTCGATGACGGCGATGTCGCCCGGCCGCAGCCGCTTGGTCAGATCCTTCGTGCGCTGGTCCAGCCGCACGACGCCCGAGATCGGCCCCGAGCGGCCGCCGGTTCGGGGCGTGCGACGGGTCGCGAGCCGCATGGCTCCCCCGCCGCTCCGCCCCAGCATCCGAACACCCCACGAACCGATCGTCGATATCGGCCCGGCTCGCCGATGGTCCCGTCACCTCTCATCGTTCCACCTGTGCCTGTGTCCCAAGCCGTCGGCCACGCCACGAGCACGAAATGCGACGGTCATCGCACAGGGCTGCCGATCGAACCGGGCCGCCAATCGCACGGCGCCGCCAACACAGCGTTGGTCAAGAAGCCTTCGCCCGCTCCGCCTCACCCAACAGTTCCTCCGCGTGCCCCTGTGCCAGGCTGCTCTCCGAGCGTCCGGCCAGCATGCGGGACAGCTCGCGGATGCGGTCCCGGTGGTCTAGCCGACGCACTCCGCTGGTGGTCACCAGCCCGTTATCCGACTTCTGCACCGCAAGATGCCGATCGGCAAAGGCGGCCACCTGCGGCAGATGCGTCACGCAGATGACCTGCCGGTGCTGAGCGAGCCTCGCCAGCCGTCGGCCGATCTCCACCGCCGCCGAGCCGCCGACCCCGCTGTCCACCTCGTCGAACACCATCGTCGCCGCGTCCTCGCCGGGAGCGGCGTCGGCGAGCACGACCTCGAGCGCCAGCATCACCCGGGAGAGCTCACCACCGGAAGTGCCGCGCGCCAACGGGCGGGGCCCGGCACCGGCGTGCGGCGCCAGCAGCAGTTCGACGTCGTCGACGCCGTGAGGTCCGAAGGCGAGCAGACGGACTCCGAGCCCGTCGCCGGGGTCGACCTCGAGCCCGTCCTCGGTCTCCTTGACGGCGACTGACACGCTCACCTCCGCCCGGGCCATCGCGAGCGTGCCGAGTTCGGTGCTGACGGCCTTGGCCAGGGCAGCGGCGGCGGCGCGGCGGCCCACGGCGACGGCCCCGGCCAGCCGACCCAGCTCCGCCTCCAGCTCGCCCGCCTCGCTCTGCAACTCGTCCCGGCGTTCGTGGTCGGCGTCCAGCTCGAGCAGGCGCTGCGCGGAGCGCTCGGCCCAGGCCAGCACCCCGTCGACGTCGGTGTCGTGGGTCCGGCACAGACGGGCGAGCGCGGCGGCACGTTCGTTCGCGCTCTGCAGCCGCGCCGGGTCCAGTTCGACCCCGTCGGCGTAGGAGGCCAGATCACCGGTGACCTCGGTGGCCAGGATCAGAACTTCCTCGAGCCGGGCCCCGAGCGCAGCGAGCTCACCGTCGTGCTCCTCGACTCCGGCCAGCAGACGCCGCGCCGCCGTGAGGGTGGCCAAGGCGGGTGATCCGTCATCGCCTGCGGCGTCGTCCCCCGCCAGCGCGGCGTGCGCACCGCTGGCTGCGGACGCGAGCGCCTCCGCGTGCGCGAGCCGAGCCAGTTCGGCCCGCAAGTCAGCATCCTCACCCGGCTGCGGTGAGACGCGCTCCACGTCGTCGAGGCCGAGCCGCAGCAGTTCGGCCTCCGCGGCGCGTTCCCGTTCCCGCTCCAGACGCTCGGCCAGTTCACGGCGGACGGCGAGCAGCCGGCTGTACCGCTGGGTGTAGGAGGCGAGCGGCTCGCCGACCGACGCGCCGGCGTACTCGTCGAGGGCGGCTCGCTGCTCGGCGGCACGCAACAGCCGCAGCTGACCGGACTGACCGTGCAGCGCCACCGACCGGCCGACCAGCTCCCCGAGGACGCCGACCGGCACCGCCCGCCCGCCTACCGCGGCCCGGGACCGTCCTTCGGCGGAGACCTGGCGGTTGACGAGCAAGACGCCTTCACCCTGCACGGCGCCCTCGTCGACCTCGGCTCCGGCCTCCCGCGCCCGCTCGGCCAGCTCGCCGTCCGACTCGATGCAGAGCCTCGCCTCGACGACAGCGCGAGCGCTGCCGGTGCGGACCATCCCGCCGTCGCCACGCGCTCCGGTGAGCAGGTTGAGGCTCTGCACGACCATCGTTTTGCCGGCACCCGTCTCACCGGTCACGACGGTGAAGCCGGGACCCAGCTCGAGGACAGCGTCGTCGATCACTCCGAGCGCACTGATGCGCACCTCTTCGATCACACGTTCGAATATAGGACCATCAGCGGGTCGAACGCGACCTCCCACGCCAACCTTCGACCGGGAGATCGAACTTCGCCACGAGTCGGTCGGTGAACGGTTGGGGGTGCACGCGGGCCAGCCGCACTGGCCGGCTGCCCCGGGTGATCTCGACGCGGTGGCCGGACGGGACCTGGATCGGGCGTCGTCCGTCGCAGGACAGCACGCCCCTCTCCTTGCCGAGCACCTCGAACGCGACCATGACGTCCGGGCCGACCACCAGGGGCCGGGCGAACAGGGCGTGGGCCGACAGCGGAACCACGAGCAGCGCCTCGACCGACGGCCAGACGACCGGGCCGCCGGCCGAGAATGCGTAGGCGGTCGAACCGGTCGGTGTGGCGCAGACCGCACCGTCGCAGGCCCAGCGGGACAGCGGCCGCCCCTCGATCTCGACGACGACCTCGAGCAGCCGGCCGGGTGAGGCCTTCTCCAGCGCCATCTCGTTCAACGCCCAGTTCGTCCCGATCACCTCGCGGCGGTTCCGCACCGTGACGTCGAGGGTCATCCGCTCCTCGACCGTGTACGCGCGGGCAACGACGGCTTCCACGGTGCTGTCCAACGCTTCGGACTCGGCCTCGGCGAGGAAGCCGATATGGCCCAGGTTCACCCCGAGCAGGGGGATGTCGGCCTCCCGCGCGAGCGCAGCACCGCGCAGCAGGCTGCCGTCGCCGCCCAGGACGAGCACCATCTCGACGCCCGCAGCGGCGGCAGGATCCGTCTCGTCGACGAGGTCGGCGCAGGACAGGTCGAGCTCGCCCGCTTCGTCGCCGAGCACGCGTGGCCGGATGCCGTCGGCGGTCAGCAGGTCCAGGACGCGCTGGGCGCTGTCCCGCACGAACGGTCGCCGTGGGTGGGCGACGACCAGCACTTCCCGGGGGCCGGAGCCGGGTCCCGAGTCCGAGCTGGAGCCGGGGCCGGATGTAGGCGGCTCGTCGGGGCGGGACGACGAGGTCACGGTCGTCCGCCGGTCGTTCTCACGTGCGGGCGGTTCCCGATGCGGGCGATGCGGACACCTGCGCGACGATCTCTGATTCCAGCGCCTCCCCCTGCAACCCGGCATCCGGGTCGGCGAGGTCGGCGGCGTATGACAACCACAGCAGGTATTCAACGTTGCCGGCGGGCCCGGGGAGCGGGCTGGGGGCGATGCCTCGGATCCGAAGCCCGAGTTCGAGCGCCGCCAGGGCCACCGTGCGCACCGCATCGGCCCGCAGCTCCGGGTCCCGGACGACCCCGCCGCGACCGACCCGTTCCCGCCCCACCTCGAACTGTGGCTTGACCAGCAGCACGAAATCGGCCGGCGGGTCGGTGCAGCCGCGCAACGCGGGAAGGACGACGAGCAACGAAATGAACGACAGGTCGGCAACGACGACCTCAACCGGGCCGCCGAGAACATCCGGAGTCAGGTGCCGGACGTTGGTGCGGTCGATGACGGTGACTCGCGGGTCTGTCCGCAGCCGCCACACGATCTGCCCGTATCCGACGTCGACGGCGACGACGGCCGCGACGTCCGCGCGCAGCAGGACGTCGGTGAACCCGCCGGTGGATGCTCCGGCGTCGAGGCAGCGCCGACCGACGACGGACAGCGGCGGGTCGTAACGCTCCGGGTCTCCGAAGATCTCGAGCGCGCCGAGCAGCTTGTGGGCGCCGCGGGAGGCCCACTCCACCCGGTCGGGGTCGATGAGGGTGACCGGCGTGTCCGCAGTGATCGCGGTCGCCGGCTTCCGGGCCGGTTGACCGGCGACTAGCACCCGCCCCTCAGCGATCGCCGCCGCAGACTGCTCGCGGCTGCCGAACAGTCCCCGCCGGACGAGTTCGGCGTCCAGCCGCGCGCGGGGCGGCACCGTCAGCGTCGGGACGTGGAGTCCGTGCCGTCCAGGGCAGAGCGGAGGAGGCGGTCGATCGCGGAGAACTGCTCGGGGTGCTCGTGCAGGGGTGATCCGTCGAGCGCCGCGAGCCGATTCCGCGCCTCGTCCAGCGGGCGCGGCTCGACCGGGGGCGGGCCGGGGCGCGGCGTCCCGGTCGGAGTGGGAGTGGGAGTGACCATCAGGACGAGCTGGCCGGCCCGGATGAGGCGGATTTCTTGGCGGGGGCCTTGCGCGGGGTCGAGGCAGCTGCGGTCGCCTTCGCAGCGGTTGACCTGCCCGCGGCTGATTTCGCTGCGGTTGATTTCGCCGCGGTCGCCTTAGCCGGGGATGTCGTGGCCGGAGTCGACTTGGCCGCCGTCGACTTGACGGCCGTGGACTTGGCCGCCGTCGTCCTCGCAGCCGTCGCCTTGGCGGGCGACTTCGCGGCGGCCGTCTTGGTTGCCGTGGTGCCGGCGGCCTTGCGCCCCGGGGACTTCTGTGCCTTCCTACCCGAGCCGCCGGACGCCCCGGATGCCTTGGCCATCGCGCCTTCCAGGCTGGTCACACGCCGCTGCAGCGACGCGACCTCGTCGGCCGTCGCGAGACCGAGCCGATTGAGAGCTCGATCGACTTCGAACCGAACAAGGGCCAGCATGGCGTCACGGTTGTTGCGACTGCTGACCAGAAGATCATCGGCGATATTCTGAACCTGCTCAGCCGTGGCTTCTCCCGAGGCCGCCAGCGCCTTGGCCGCGGCAACGGCGCGCTGTCGGGTCACTTCCGGAATGCCGGTGGCGAGGTTCAGGTAGTTCTTCACGGCGTCCAGCATCGGGTGCGGCCTCCTCGAACCGGCCCCGACGGCCGGTCTGTGGGCGGCAGGATACCGCGACTTCGCGAGTATTCGCGTAGCGACACCCGCCGGTTACGGAGCGACTCCTGGGTGCCGCAGGTGCAGCGAAATGGCAGACTCCCCGACGATGGCAACAAAGCAGGCGTGCGAGGCGGCTCTGCTCGAACTCGCCGAGAGGCTCGATGGAGTACCGGACTCCATGAAGCGTCGGCACGCCGTCGAGCGGACCATCAGCTGCCGTCTGCCGGACCTGGACATCACCTACTCCGGCCGGCTCACCGACGGTGCCCTCTGCGACGTCATCGAGCAGGCGAACCCCGCCGCGCAGATTCGGCTGACCGTCACCAGTGACGACCTGGTGGCCGTTACGCAGGGCTCACTGCCGTTCATGAGCGCCTGGTCGTCGGGCCGCCTGCGAATCGAGGCCAGCATGCTCGACATGCTGCGGCTGCGCGCGATCCTTTAGAACAGCTCGGAGCAGCCGGGCGGCCGCTCGCCGCTCGCGTCGCGGATCTGCTCACCGGCGTCCGCCGACGACCAGGCCAACGCGCACGCGGCGCGCAGACCGTCCAAGCCGTCCTCGGACCCGGGGCCGTCCGTCCGAGACCAGCGCAGCGTTCCATCGACGGCTTCACAGCACCACCCGCCGCAGGTCGCCTGCCGCCCGTCGACGACGACGTCCGGGGCCGGCTGGTGCAGGGCCCGGAGGTCCGCGCCCAGGTAGCTCGGCCGCGTCCCGGCTGCCGCGCGCATGGCATCTCGGGCTTCGACGACACCGGTCAGCACCAACAGCGACGGCGTGCCCGCTCGTACCGCGCCTTCGATGTCGGTGTCGAGCCGGTCCCCCACGACCAGAGGCCGTTGCGCCGCGGTGCGGCGGACGGACTCTTCGTGCAGGGTCCGTTCCGGCTTACCCGCGACGAGGGGCTCGCGGTCGGTCGCATTGCGTAGCAGCGCGACGAACGAACCAGCGCCGGGCAGCAGGCCCCGCTCGGCCGGGACTGTGCTGTCCAGGTTGCTCGCGACCCAGAGCCGGTCGGCGCGGATGGCGAGAGCGGCCTCGCAGAGCCGCTCGTAGGTGAGCGTCGGGTCGTAGCCCTGCACGACGGCCGCCGGGTCGTCGTCGGCGCCGTCCACCGGAACGAATCCCTGGTCCTCGATCGCTCGTCGCAGCCCCTCGCCGCCGGTGACCAGCACGCGAGCACCGACTTCGAGTCGTTCGCTGAGCATGCGTGCCGCAGCCTGAGCGGAGGTCACCACGTCGTCGACGGAAGCCGGGACGCCGAAGTCGGTGAGGCGCTGCGCCACGGATTCGGGCGGGCGCAGCGCGTTGTTGGTGACGAAAGCGAGGCGCATCCCGGCCTTCGCCGCCACGGCCAGGGCGTCCGCGGCGTGCGCGATCGCCTCGCCGCCGCGATAGATCACTCCGTCAAGATCGAGCAGGGCCACGTCGAAGGTCTCCTGCAGCGAACGGTCGGTCCCCTGAAGCACACCGACGTCGGTCACCGGCGGGCCCGCTCGGCGCGAGCGCCGCGGAGCTCACGGCCGTAGTGCCCGAGGTCCGGACGCATCGCCGCAGCGAGAGCCAAGTGCTCGACCGCTTCCTGGAGGTCGCCCATCTTGCGCGCCGCGAGACCCCAGCCGAACTGGGCGTAATCGTCCGCCGGATCGGAGTCGACGAGGTGCGCGAAGTTCTGCCGCGCCGCCGGATATTGCCGGGCGTCGTACTGGGCCCGTGCCAGCGCCTCGCGGAGGTTGCGGGAGGCGGGCTCGGCGGCTACAGCGTGCTCGAGAACGTGGACCGCAGCGGCCGGATCGCCGCCCGAGAGCAGACGCATCCCCCGCTGGTACCAGTCGTAGACGTCCCCAGCGGGTGGTCGACCACCCTCGAGGTTCTCGGCGGATTGCTCGGCGTTGTGCGCCACGCTGCCTCCTTGCCATGCCACCTCATCCCCCGGACGAGCGACGCCTTACGATCTGCACTCATGTCATCGACCAGACCGCCAGTCCCGCACGGCCTCGTCCTGCAACCCTTCCGGGCTCTGCGTTTCGCTGCTGGCACGGACTTGGCGTCGTTGACCAGTCCGCCCTACGACGTGATCGATGAGCCCGAACGCACCCGGCTGGAAGCCCGGTCACCGCACAACGTCGTTCGACTCATTCTCCCACGGGAATCCGACGACGAAGCAGGCACCGGCGATCGCTATGCCGTGGCGGCCGCACTGCTGCAGCGGTGGACCTCGGAGCAGATTCTGATCCGCGATCCCGAGCCCGCGCTGTACGCCTACGAGCAGAGTGTGGGCGGGCACACGTCCCGCGGACTGCTGGGTGGAGTGGCGCTGGCCCGAGCGGAGGACGGGATCATCCTGCCGCACGAGAACACGATGGCCGGCCCGGTCGCGGACCGTCTCGCACTGCTTCGCGCCACGGAGGCGGACTTGGAGCCGATCTTTCTCGTCTACGCGGGGTCCGGGTCGACGGCCTCGTTGTTGTCCGCGGTGGTCGCGAAGCCACCACTGGTCGACGTCGAGCTCACCGACCCCGCCGGCTCCGAACCGACCCGGCACCGGCTGTGGCCGGTCACGGACCCCGACCTGCTGACCGCCCTCGCCGACGACCTGGTGCCGCGTCGGGCGACGATCGCCGACGGCCATCACCGGTACGCCACATACCTGCGCTACCAGGAGGAACGGCACGAAGCAGGGGACGGCGCCGGGCCGTGGGACTACGGACTGGCATTTCTCGTGGACGCGAGCTCGTACGGACCGGAGGTCCATGCGATCCACCGGGTGGTGGCAGGTCTCCCACTGGACGAGGCGGTGTCCCGAGCCCGGCAGGGGTTCTCCGCGCGCGAACTCGGCGCCGACGAGCAGCCGATGGCGGAGTTGGCCGAGGCCGGCCGCGGCGGCACCGCGTTCGTGCTGACGGACGGGTCACGCTCGGTGCTGTTGACCGAGCCGGACCGCAAGGGGGTCGCCGATGCCGTACCTGCGGACCGCTCGGATGCTTGGCGTTCCTTGGACGTGACGATCGCGCATGCGTATCTGATCCGAGAGCTGTGGCAGCTCGCAGACCGCGAGGACGTTGTCGATTTCGCCCACGACGTCGCGACCGCAGTCCGGAGCGCGGCGCAGCACGGGGGAACCGCCCTGCTCCTGAACCCGACCCCGGTAGAAGCCGTGGCCGCTGTGGCCGAGGCGGGCGATCGCATGCCGCGAAAGTCCACCCTCTTCACGCCGAAGCCGGCGACGGGGGTCGTGATCCGGCCACTCGATTGAGCGTCAGCCGGTCGCGTCCTCCGGGCGATCGACGCCTACGGGCTCGTCCGGCTCGGTCGCGTTGTCCGGCTCGAGCGCGTTGTCCGGCTCGAGTTCGGCCAGGCGCTCCTCCACGTCCGTCTCGCCGTCGTCGATGGCTGCAACGGCGGTGAACCAACGCGTCGCGTCCGCGGGTCGGCCCGCGGCAAGCAACGCGTCGGCGTAGGCGTACCAGAGTCGGGCCGTCCACGGGCGGACCGTGGGGCTGTCGAGCTCGGCGATCTCCAGCAGCGCGACGGCAGCGGCGGCATCGCCGAGGTCGCGTCGCGCGCCCGACGCGACGACTAGCAGCTCGATCCGGGCCGCCGGGTCGAGGCGCGGAACGTCGGGGTCGTCGAGCATGGCCAGCGCGCGCTCGGGCCGGCCGAGGGCGCGTTCACAGTCGGCGAGGACGGCGAGATGCTCTGCGCTGCCGCTCATTCGCCGAAAAGCACGCAGCTCGGCGGCCGCTTCCCGGGATTCACCAGCGGCGTAGGCGGTGAGTCCGGCTGCTTCCCGCACCACGGCAAGCCGTGAGCCGAGCGCGCGCGCCGTGCGCGCGTGCTCGAGTGCGGCCTGCGGGGCGTCGTCTATCAGCATACCGGCGGCTGCGAGATGACCAGCGACCTGTTCGGCTCGGTCGGCGGAGAGACTGCGAAGGTCACGGCGCACCTCGGGATCGAGGTCTGCGGCGGTGATCCCCTCGGGCAGGTCGGGTCCGACGATTCGCTCCCGAGGAGGGGCGTCGTCCCGTGTCGGTCGAGCCGCGGATGGTCTGCCGGTGCGGTCGCGGTCGCCCTGCGGACGTCCTCCACGGTCCCGGCCGCCGGAATCCCGCGCAGAGGGGTTGCGATCCCCCGCGTCCCGACCGCCTTGAGGCCGGGCACCCCGCTCCCGGCCCGGCTGGGCCCGATCGCCGTGCGGTCGGTCGGACCGGGTCTGGTCTGACGAGAATCGTCGGGCCGGCGGCCGGTCCGTGGACGACGGCCGGTTCGTAAACGACCGGTCCGTGGACGAGGACCGGTCGGTAGATCTGTACGGACGATCGGTCCGATCTCCTGACGCAGCGGGCCGCGGCCGGCCGGAGCCGCCCGAGCGCGAACCCCCGCGGGGATTGGCGGATCGAGGGCCACCGGATCGAGCACCGTCCGATCGAGGCCCGTCAGAACGAGGGCCACCAGAACGAGGAGCGTCCGATCGAGAACGGTCGTCCCGCGCGGGTCGTCGGGCTCGAGACGGCTCGTCGCTTGGACGCGGACGATTACCGCTGTTCCCCTGCCGTCCCTGAGATCGCCGCGCGTCAACACCCGAACGGGGTGTGCGCGGGCGATCGGCACCAGTGGACGCGGGCGGAGGTTCGCGCCGGGGCGCGGATTCCTCGGGGGGTTCGGTCATCGTCTTCTCTCGGCGGCGTAGACCGGGCCGGAGCCCGATCGGAGGACAAAATACTTCAGCGGGGCCACCTAATGGTGACCCCGCTGAAGTGAAGATGTCCGGCGGCGACCTACTCTCCCACGCAGTACCCCACGCAGTACCATCGGCGCAAAGAGGCTTAGCTTCCGGGTTCGGAATGGGACCGGGCGTTTCCCTCTTGCTATGGCCGCCGAAACGCTATCGAGTTTTCGATCAGACTTCATATTGCAGTCCCGACCGTATCTCGGGAACCGCACAGTGGACGCGTAGCTTCTTTGTGGTCAAGCCCTCGGCCTATTAGTACCGGTCAGCTCCGTGCGTTGCCGCACTTCCACCTCCGGCCTATCAACCCGATGGTCTAATCGGGGGCCTTACCAGGTTGACCCTGTGGGAGACCTCATCTCGAAGCGAGCTTCCCGCTTAGATGCTTTCAGCGGTTATCCCTTCCGAACGTAGCCAACCAGCCGTGCTCTTGGCAGAACAACTGGCACACCAGAGGTTCGTCCGTCCCGGTCCTCTCGTACTAGGGACAGCCCTTCTCAAGTCTCCTGCGCGCGCGGCGGATAGGGACCGAACTGTCTCACGACGTTCTAAACCCAGCTCGCGTACCGCTTTAATGGGCGAACAGC
>DATITC010000013.1:0-6802 GCA_035468175.1 Frankiaceae bacterium
CGTGACTACCAGGTCATGTCGATCCCGACAATGACGGTTTTCCAGGGCGGCAAGCCGGTCAAGAGCATCATCGGCGCCAAGCCCAAGGGCGCCATCCTCAGCGACCTCGCCGACTACATCTAAACCGGGGACCCGGTCCAGGGCCCATCCGTCCACCTGGACGGGTGGGCCCCTGTTCGTTCGTCCGTGAAACGCAGGCGACCCCCGTGCGCCCGCAGCGCGGCAGGGGGACGACAATCAGCGACACAATGGGAGCCGACAGCCACATGCAGCCTCTGAGGCTCGGGGACCGAGGACCCGCCGTGGCCGATGTGCAGGCCGCCCTGCTCGGCCTGGGGCTACTCGCCGTGGCGCCGTCGACGTCCCCCGGCGGAGCTGCCGACGGCACCGACTCCGCGGTGTTCGATCCCGCCACCGAGCTCGCCGTCCGCCACTTCCAGCAGGTCCGCGGGCTGTCCGTCGACGGGCGGGTCGGTGAGGAGACCTACCGGGCCCTCTCCGAGGCCCGCTGGTCGCTGGGGGACCGGCTGCTCCGGTACGACCCCGAACGGCTGATGCGCGGCGACGACGTCACCGCCCTGCAGGAGCGCCTGCTCGAGCTCGGCTACGACGCCGGGCGGGCCGACGGGATCCTCGGGCCGGAGACCGAGACCGGTCTGCGGACCTTCCAGCGGGACTACGGCCTGACCCCCGACGGCACGTGCGGGCCGGCGACCATGCGCGCGCTGCGCCAGCTCGGCCGCAAGGTGACGGGGGGCCGGCCCCAGCTCCTCCGGCAGAGTGCCTCCCTGGTCGACAGCGGCCCGCATCTCATCGGCCGCCGGATCGTCGTCGACCCCGGTCATGGCGGCGCGGACTCCGGCTTCGTCTCCGGGGAGACCACGGAGGCCGACCTGGTCTTCGATCTCGCTTCCAGGATCGAAGGCCGGCTCGCCGCCGCCGGCGCCACCGTCTATCTCACCCGGGGCCGCGACCAGGAACCCTCGCTCGAGGAGCGGACCGGCTTCGCCAACAGTGCGCGAGCGGACCTGTTCCTCTCGCTGCACGTGGACGCACACACCTCGGAGCACGCCCGAGGTGTGGCGAGCTTCTACTACGGCACCGGGTCGGGAGCCTCCTCCACGGTCGGGGAGCAGTTCGCCAACCTGATCCGGCGCGAGACGATCGCCCGCACCGGCATGCTGGATCTGGGCTCCCATCCCAAGACGTGGGATCTGCTGCGGATGACGCGCATGCCTGCTGTCCGGCTCGACTGCGGTTACCTCACCCACTCCGTCGACCGGCTCCTGCTGCTCGACGCCCGGCTGCGCAGCGCCATCGCGCACGGCGTCCTGGCCGCCGTGCAGCGGCTCTACCTGCCGGCCGAAGCCGATCCGCCCACTGGAACGTTCATCCTGCCGGACAAGGTCTAACAGGTGAGCCGCCCTGCGAGGCGGCCTGAGGAGCGGGGGCCGAAGGCTCCCCGACGAGGGCCGGGCGGGGCTCCGTGCAGCCGGGGGACGGCACTTGGCCGCGGTGTCGAACGGTAGGTCGACAGTGTCATCAGCGTCGCTCCCTACACTCCTGGGGGTGACCCCTCCGTCCGGACCGCAGCCGGGCCCGCATCTGAGTCAGGGTGCGCATCCCCATCCCGTGCCGCGCCATCCGCGGCTGGATCCGCTGGCCGACCGGTACGCAGCACGCACGCACGGGATGAAGACGTCGGAGATCCGCGCCCTGTTCTCCGTCGTCAGCCGGCCCGAGGTGGTCTCGCTGGCCGGCGGCATGCCCGCGGTCACCGCACTGCCGCTGGACGCCGTCGGTTCGATGATCGGCGATCTCGTCTCGGGCATGGGCGCCCAGACCCTGCAGTACGGCTCGGGGCAGGGCGACCCACGGCTGCGTGAACGGATCTGCGACGTCATGGCGCTCGAAGGCATCACCGATGCCTCGGCCAGCGAGGTCGTCATCACGGTCGGCTCCCAGCAGGGGCTCGACCTGGTCACCCGGGTGTTCTGCGATCCGGGTGACGTGATCCTGGCCGAAGGTCCGTCCTACGTCGGCGCTCTGGGCGTCTTCCAGGCCGCCCAGGCGCGCGTGCGGCACGTTCCCATGGACGACGACGGGCTGATCCCCGAGGCGCTGGAGGCGGCTCTTCTGGAGTGCCGGGCCAACGGCGACCGGGTGAAGTTCCTCTACACCGTGCCCAACTTCCACAACCCCGCCGGCGTCACTCTCTCCGAGCATCGCCGTGTCGCGATCATCGATATCGCCGACCGGCACGACCTGCTGATCATCGAGGACAACCCCTACGGCCTCCTCGGCTTCGAGCACGGGCCGATGCGCGCGCTGCGGGCCCGAAACGCCCAGCGGGTCGTCTACCTCGGCTCGTTCTCCAAGACGTTCTCCCCGTGCCTGCGGGTCGGCTGGGTGCTCGCGCCGCTCGCCGTCCGGGAGAAGCTGGTGCTGGCGTCGGAGGCCCAGATCCTGTGCCCGCCGTCGCTGACCCAGTACGCCGTCGCCAGGTACCTCGACACCCAGCCGTGGCGGGAGCAGATCAAGCTGTTCACCGAGCTCTACCGGGAGCGCCGCGACGCCACCCTCGAGTCACTCGCCGCGCTGATGCCGCGCGGAACGACCTGGACGCGCCCCGACGGCGGCTTCTACGTCTGGCTGAAGCTGCCGCACGGCCTGGACTCCAAGCTGATGCAGCCGCGCGCGGTCAATGCACACGTCGCCTACGTGCCAGGCATCGGCTTCTACGCCGACGGCTCGGGGCGCGAATACATGCGGCTGTCCTACTGCTATCCCGAACCGCACCAGATCCGCGAGGGTGTGCGCCGGCTGGCTCGCGTGATCGAGGCCGAGCTCGATCTGCACTCCACCTTCGACAGCGTCGACACCGGCACGTTCCAGGCGATCGGCCGCGGTCCGCGGGTTCCCGACGTCGAGTCGTTCGTCGGCCCGGCGAACAGCGACCGTTACGAGGACGGCGGCCATGCCCGAGCCTGAGACCGACTCCCGACCGGCCCCCGAGCGCGCATCGCACAGCGACCGGCCACTGCGCGCCGTCGTCCTGGCCGGGGGACTGACCTTCGAGCGTGACGTCAGCCTGTCCTCCGGCACCCAGGTGGTGGAGGAACTCGAGCGCTTCGGCCTCGACGCCGAGCTCCGCGACGCCGACGCCGACCTGCTGCCGGGCCTGGCGGCCGCGCCCGCCGACGCCGTCTTCATCGCCCTGCACGGCGCCACCGGCGAGGACGGCGCGCTGCGGGCGGTGCTCGATCTGGCCGGCGTGTCCTACGTGGGCTCGCCCGCAGCGGCCTGCCGGCTGGCCTGGGACAAGCCGGCCGCCAAGTCGGTGGTCCGCTCCGCCGGGCTGTCCACACCCGACTGGGTCGCCCTGCCGCACAGCACCTTCCGCGAGCTCGGTGCCGGCGCCGTGCTCGACCTGATCGTCGCCCGGCTGGGGCTGCCGCTGATGCTCAAGCCCGCATCGGGTGGCTCGGCGCTCGGGGCGCAGAAGATCAGCCGGCTGGAGGACCTGCCGGCCGGCATGGTCAGCTGCTTCGCCTACGGCGACACCGTGCTCGTGGAACGGTTCGTCGAGGGCACCGAGCTCGCGGTGTCGGTGATCGATCTGGGGGAGGGGCCGGTCGCCCTTCCGGCTGTGGAGATCGAGCCCCGTTCGGGTGTCTTCGACTACGCGGCCCGCTACACCCCGGGCATGACCGAGTACCACGCCCCCGCCCGGGTCAGCGCGACGATCGCCGCCGCCGCCGCCGACCTCGCCGTCCGCGTGCACGAAGCCCTCGGCCTGGCCGACCTGTCTCGTACCGACGCGATCGTGGCCGCGGACGGCACGATCCAGTTCCTCGAGGTGAACGTCTCCCCAGGTCTGACCGAGACGTCGATGTTCCCGATGGCGGTCGAGGCGGCCGGCCTCGAGGTCGGGGAGGTGCTCGCGGGGCTACTCTCCCGCCGCGCCGGCACGACCCGTCACCAGGAACCGTAACGTCTGTGACGAAACGCCGCGGATCACCGCGGCTGGCCTCGTCAAGCCTATGCGGACCGCCCGGTGATCTCCGGAGCCATCACGCCGATGATCCGCTGTAGGTCGTCGATCGAACCGAACTCGACGACGATGCGTCCCTTCGCCCGGCCGATCTGCACCTTGACCTTCGTGTCGAACATGTCCGACAAGCGGCCGGCGAGATCCTCGACACCGGGGGCTGTGATGTTGCGGGTCCGGCGCCGGGCAGTCGGCTCGTCGGCCGCGGCCATCGCGACGGCCTCCTCGGTTGCCCGGACCGACAGACCCTCGGCGACGATCCGGGTGGCGAGGGCGTCCTGCTTCGCTGCATCGGACAGGCCGAGCAGCGCGCGGGCGTGACCGGCGGAGATGACTCCGGCAGCGACCCGCATCTGCACCTTCACCGGCAGCTTCATCAGCCGGATGGTGTTGGTGACCTGCGAGCGGCTGCGCCCGATCTTGCTGGCCAGCTCCTCGTGGGTGGCGCCGAACTCCTCGAGCAACTGCTGGTAGGCCGCGGCCTCCTCGAGCGGGTTGAGCTGGACCCGATGAATGTTCTCCAGCAGGGCGTCGCGGAGCATCGCATCGTCGGTGGTGTCCCGGACGATGGCCGGAACTGTGTCGAGCCCCGCCGCACGTGCCGCGCGCAGCCGTCGCTCGCCCATGATGAGCTCGTAGCTGACGCCTGCCCCCGGGGGGTTCGGGTTCTCCCGGACGACGATCGGCTGGAGCAGGCCGAACTCCTTCACGCTGTGCGTGAGCTCCTCGAGCGCCTCGTCGTCGAACACCATGCGCGGCTGCTTGGGGTTGGGGACGACGTCGTCGACGGCCACCTCGCGCAACTGCGCACCCGGGATGCCGACGGCCGCCTCGATCGCCGCGGAGGCTCGGTCTGCCGCCCGGGAGGCCACCGGCACGTCGTCGTCATGGGCGGTGTCCGCCGGCGGCGGCACCAGGCTCACGGTGGGAGCTCCACCGGACGGCCCGCCGTCCGACGCGGGACGATGGTCCCCCGGAGCGGGCGAAGGAACCACCGCCGGGCCCGGGCCGGTCGGGATGAGGGCTGCCAGACCCCGGCCCAGGCCACCGCGCTTGGTCATCGCTTCTCCTCGCTGAGGGTCGGGCTCACTGGCTGTGCTGGGGCCGGGGGACACCCGGGTAGGGGACGCCGTGTCCCACGGCCAGCGCGGTGACCGGCGGCGCGGCCGTCGTCCCCGGTGTCAGGGACCGGTCGTGCGCGATCATGCCGACACCACGCTGGGCGAGCTCGCGGGCGGCCTCCACGTAGCTGGTCGAGCCGCGCGAGCCCGGGTCGTAGGTCAGGACCGACTGCCCGTACCCCGGCGCCTCCGACACCCGCACGTTGCGGGGGATCACCGCTTGCAGGACCAGCTCGCCGAAGTGCGTCCGGACCTCGTCGGCGACCTGGTCGGCGAGCTTGGTGCGTCCGTCGTACATGGTCAGCAGGATGGTCGCCACCGTGATCCCCGGGTTCAGGTGCGCGCGGACCAGATCGATGTTGGACAGCAGCTGCCCGAGCCCCTCGAGCGCGTAGTACTCGCACTGGATCGGGATGAGCACCTCATCGCCCGCGACCAGCGCGTTCAGCGTCAGCAGACCCAGGGACGGCGGGCAGTCGATGAGCACGTAGTGCGGGCGCTGCTCCGTCGGGAGAGCCGAGATGTGCGCCTCGATCGCGCGTCGCAGCCGGTGCTCACGGGCCACCACGGAGACCAGTTCGATCTCGGCCCCGGCCAGGTCGATCGTCGCGGGCACACAGACGAGGTTGGGCGACGCCGTGGTCGGGTGCACCACCTCACTGAGCGATCTGTCCCCGACGAGGGCGTCATAGATCGACGGCGTCCCCACCGTGTGCTCGACACCGAGCGCGGTGCTCGTGTTGCCCTGCGGGTCGAGGTCGATGACCAGTGCACGCAGCCCGAAGAGTGCGAGCGCGACGCCCAGGTTGACCGTGGACGTCGTCTTGCCGACGCCGCCCTTCTGGTTGGCGATGGTGATGACGCGAATCCGCCCGGGAACGGGGAACTGCTCCTGGTCCGCGGCGTGCAGGACCCGGGTGGCCCGCATGGCCTCCATGGCGATGGGGCTGTCGAAGTCCGCCATGCCGAATCCACTGGACGCCTGGTCGGCGGCGAGATTGCTGCGCAGCCGCTCGCCCGGGTCGGTCATCGCAGGTCCTTCCTGCCGGTCCGTTTCACGTGGAACGGGCCGGGTAACTGGTGCTGTTCCACGTGGAACAGCTCGCGTCGGGAACCGGCGGGCGGCCGGACATCACCGTGCTCCACGTGTCATCACCACTACGGTAGTGGCAGCCTCTCCCAGCGATGCACCGACAGCCCGCGCATGCACGTTCCGCATTCCGGCGGACTCGAGTTCCGGCACGAGTGCGGGGAGTTCCTCCAGCGCCCGGGCGCCGACGAGGGCCACCAGCTGCGAGCCCGGTCGCATCAGCCCACGACACCAGGCCACCAGCCGGGGCAGCGGCGCGACCGCCCGGGCAGTGACGACGTCGATCGGCCCGACCGCGCTGACCACCGAGCGGTCCTCGGCCCGGCCACGGATCACTCGCCAGCCTGCCGGGCCGCCCTCGGACCCCACGGCCGCGAGCTCGGCCACCGCCTCCTGGAGAAACTCCACCCGGCGGGCCATCGGCTCGACCAGCGTGAGGCGGACGTCCGGCCGGGCAAGCCCCAGGGGGATGCCTGGCAGCCCGGCGCCGCTACCGACGTCCACCACCCGGGCACCCTCGGGCACCGCCTCGGCGACTGC
>DATITC010000014.1:0-4891 GCA_035468175.1 Frankiaceae bacterium
GAGCTGCACCGAACCGGCGTCGCCGCCGCCGCTGCCTTCGTGTTGGTCGGCTCCGTGGCCGACCGCATCGGGTGGCCAGCTGCAACGGGCCTCCCCGCAGACGGGGCCGCGTCATGACCGCTCACTACTCGGAACTCTCCCACGCCGGAGGAAGCGGGCTTGATCGTCGAGATCGGGGAGTACGTGCTCGGCGAAGCGCTCCGCCAGCTCGCCGCGTGGGGGATCGAGCATCTCTATGTGGCGGTCAAGGCGCCGGAGCCTCGGATCGACGTCCTCGATCGCTAGCGGGTCAGGCGCTCCGACGGGGGAGCTGCCGGGTTGCCTCCGGGTCGACGAGCTCGCGGGACGGCATCCGGCCCAGCGTCGGATTCGACGTCGGCATGGGCACGGGCACGCTCGGCGTCGCATGCCGCGATCGGGAAGCGACCGCCCGGCAGGGCCGCGAGTAGTCGGCACAACTCGGCGACCGGGCGGGGCGGACTCCACAGGTAGCCCTGACCGGCCTGGCAGCCGAGGCGTTGGAGCAGCGCGAGGTCGGCGAAGGTCTCGATCCCTTCGGCGACCGTGCCGACGTTGAGGGCCGACGCCAAGTCGATGACGGCGGTGACGATCGCGCGGTCGTCGGCCCGGTCGCACAGATGCTCGACGAAGCTTCGGTCGACCTTCAGCTTGGCGACTGGGAACCGGCGGAGGTAGGCGAGGGAAGAGTAGCCGGTACCGAAGTCGTCGATGGCCACCGCGACGCCCAGCCGGTGCAGGCTCTCCAGGACGGTCTGCGCCGCGTCCGGGTCGGTCATGACGGCGCTCTCGGTGACTTCCAGCTCGAGGAACTGTGCCGGCAACCCGGCCCCGTCGAGGGCAGCCCGCACCGCAGCTTCGAACCCGGACTCGGACAGGTGCGACGCAGAAACGTTGACCGCCACCCGCGTTCCGGTGGGCAGAAGCCCGGCCACGCGCATGCCCGCAGCGTCCCGGCACGATCGGCTCAGCACCCAGCGGTCGAGGGTCGTGATGAGGCCGGTCCCCTCGGCCGCGGCAATGAACTGTTCGGGCGGCACGACGCCACGCACCGGATGAGTCCATCGGCAGAGGGCCTCGAACCCGAGCAACCGTCCGGTCATGAGTTCCACGATCGGCTGGTAATGCAGCACCAGCTGTTCGTGTTCCAGCGCGTGTTTCAGGTCGTTGAACAGGTCCAACCGGTTCCGCGCCTGCTCCATCAGCGAGTCGTTGAACTGCGCCGCCCGACCCCGGCCCCGCGCCTTGGCCTGGTACATCGCGGCATCCGCGTAGCCAAGAACGGTCTCGGCGTCGTCGGCCGCGTCCACGGTGATGCCGATGCTGGCGCTGACGGCGACGGACCGGCCGGCGAGCTCCATGGGCTCCCACAGAGCCTGCAGAAGCTGGTCTGCGACCCGGCCGGCCTCGTTCTCGCCGGCCAGCTCGCACAGGATCACGAACTCGTCCCCGCCTAGCCGTGCGACCGTGCCGTCGGGGCGCACCGCCTGCTGCCAGCGCCGAGCCACCTCGACGAGCAGTTCGTCTCCCACCTCATGGCCGAAGGAGTCGTTGATCAACTTGAACTGGTCTATGTCCGCGACGAGCACGACGATCGACATCGCCGGGGACTCGGCACCCCGGTCGAGCAGACCCTGGAGTTGCTCCAGCACGGCGGTGCGGTTCGGCAGCCCGGTCAGCTGGTCATACGTCGCGCGGTAGCGGAGTTCTGCCTCCGCCTTCCGCGCGTCGGTGACATCGGCAACCATTGCCAGCGAACCCAGGTGAACGCCGTGCTCGGTCAGCGGGCTCGCGGATACGCAGAAGATGCGCGGCGACCCGTCCGGGTGGGTGTAGGTGATCTCGTATTGCCCAGAACCGGTCGTCACCCGATCCTGGATGTGGCGCTCGAGTCCGGAGCGGTTGCTCGAATCAGCCAGGCCGAAGCCCAGCTCGTAAATGTCCTCGAGAGGACGACCCAACAGCTCCGCCATCTTCTGGTTCGCGTAGGAGGTCCGCCCGTCGGGGTCGGTTACCCAGATGCCTTCTTGTGCCGTTTCCGCGATGAGTCGGTAGCGGGACTCCGACGACAGCAGCGCCGTCTCGGCCTCCACGCGTTCGGTCACCTCACGCAGGTTGACGATGAGCCCGTGGATATCGGGATCATCGAGGCAGTTGGTCACGGTTCCGTCCACCCAGTGCCATTCGCCGTCGGCTCCGAGCAAGCGGTAGGTGCGCCGGGCCATGGCCCCAGGCTCGCTGACCGTGGTCAAGGCCGAACGGACCATCGCCCGATCGTCCACGTGCACCCAGTGCAGCGCCATCAAGTCCAGCGTCTCGCCCTCGTTCCAGGCGAGCGCTGCCGCGGCGCTCGGGTTCACGTAGCGCAGGCATCCGTCCGCGTCCAGAACGAGCGCCATGTCGGAAGCTGAAGCGGCGAGCGCGATCGTCATTCGGTTCCGTCGGCGCAGCGCGTCCTCGGCCTCGCGGCGATCGGTGATGTCCCGGATGTTGCCGACCAGCCCCTCCACGCCCGGCACGTTCGCCAGGTTGCTGATCGTCTGCTCGACCCAGCGGTAGGACCCATCGGCGCACTTCAGCCGGAACTCGACGGTGGGGTGCTGGTTGTCGTCCGCGACGAGCGCCTCGATGACCGTCGCCACCAGGTCGTGATCGTCCGGGTGCACGAGGTCGAGCCCCGGCTGGCCGAGCAATTGCGCCGGTTGCCAGCCGAACAGCCGGGTGATGGCCGGGCTGACGTAGGTGATGTCGGTGGTCCGGAGGTCGCCGATGATCGCCGCATCCGCTGATCGCGAGACGAGGGAGTGCCACCGAGCCTCGCGCTGGGCCGTCAGCTTGCCGGCTTCTACCCGAACCGTGATGTCGGTGCCGACGCCGAGTACACCGACCACGTGACCGTCCACGTCTCGCTCCGGCCGGCAGCGGAAGTCGAAGTGCCGTCCGTTGAGTTGCTGGAGCACGTCCATGGGTTCACCGGCGAGGCAACTGGTGACCGCCTCGGCCACGCTCGGCGCATGGATCGTCAGCCCGATAAGAGTAATGCCGATCAGCTGGCTCCGGTCCAGCCTCAGCAGATCGAGGCTCTGACCCTCGGCGAGGACCACCGTGCCCGCGGCGTCGAACGCCACCATGGCGACCGGGCTGTTCTGGACGACCGTGCGCAGCAGCAATTCGCTCGTCTGCTGGGCGTGCTGGGCGCTCTTGATCTCACTCAGGTCGCTGGAGACGCCGATGATGCCGGTCAGCTGCCCGTCGGCCCAGATGCCGCTGTCGACCACCAGCGCCGGAAACGTCGAGCCGTCTCGCCGCAGCGCGAGGAACTCCCCACTCCACGACCGGCCGGCGAAGAGCTCCGAGATCACCGTTTCCATCAACGCCTGATCCGTTGGGCGGGCGGTGAGGGTCAGGATGGGTCGCCCGAGCACCTCGTCTTCCGACCAGCCGTACAACTGCTCGGCCGCGGCGTTCCAATACGACACGGTCCCCTGAAGGTCGGTAACAATCACCGCCTGGCCGATGGCCTGCAGCAATAGGCGAGACGCCGACTCTGGGGAATCCCCATTATCCACGCGTCCCCCTCGATGTCGCTCAGCCGTTGACTACCTATCGACCAACGCAACGCTGCGCTGCACCTGTTGACGCGTTAAGTTCGCAGCAGGGGTCGAGTCGGCGCCCGACACCGAGCGGATAGCGTGCCCGGACCGCTTCCGATCGAAGGACGACCACATGCCCCCTCCCACGTCCACGCTCGACGGTTGGCACGCCGCCCCGTTCACCGGCGGCGGGCTGACCTACGACGTGTACGCCAAGGGCGACGGCCCGGGCGTCGTCGTGATCCCCGAGATCCCGGGCCTCAGCCCCGAGGTGCTCGCGTTCGCCGACCACCTCGTCGACGCGGGGTTCAGCGTTGTCGTTCCGTCGCTGTTCGGCACACCGGGCAAGGAGGTCACCGTTCCCTATGCGCTGAGCACCCTGGCCAAGCTGTGCGTGGCAAGCGAGATGAAGGCCTTCGCAGCGGGTGCCGAACGGCCGGTGTCACGGTTCCTCCGGGCGCTCGCCGCCGACCTGAACGGCCGGACTCCGGCGGCCGGTGTCGGGGTCGTCGGCATGTGCTTCACGGGTGGCTTCGCCTTGGCCACCGCGGTCGACGACTCGGTGCTCGCTGCCGTGATGAGCCAACCCAGCGTGCCGTTCCCGGTCAGCGCCGGACGGAAGAAGGACCTGGGCCTCTCGCCGGCCGAGGCCGAGACCGTGCAGCGCCGGACCCAGGAGGGGTTGTGCCTGATGGGACTCCGCTTCAGTCAGGACGGGATGTCTTCGAGCGCTCGGTTCGCGGCCTATGCGAGCGCGTTCGGCACCGCCATCGAGCTGATCGTCCTCGACAGCTCCAAGGGCAACCCGGACGGCTTCAAGCAGTCCGCCCACTCCGTGCTGACCGGCGAGGTACGCGAGGATCCGCCGAACTCCGCCTACGCCGCACGGGAGAAGGTGGTGACCTTCCTCCGGGAACGGCTAGCCGGTTGATCTCGTGCCCGTCGCCCGGACTACCGGGGGTCCGAGTCGCCCGAGTTGGGTATCGTGTCCCCCGGTGGACGGACCCGTCCCGACACACGCGCTCGTAGCTCAACGGACAGAGCATCTGACTACGGATCAGAAGGTTGCAGGTTCGAATCCTGCCGAGCGCACCCCTCTGACCAGCACCTTCACCCGTGTAGCGTTGCGTCGTTCGTCGCGCTGCGTCTTGCATACTGCAACCGGTACTGCAACGCAGCGTTGTTGAGGCTGGTTCGTATCCTCAGGCAAGCCGCACCGGGGGCGACATGGTTGAGCTCGACGATTGGATTCGACCAGGGTCGACGATGTCGGTCAGCGA
>DATITC010000015.1:0-3382 GCA_035468175.1 Frankiaceae bacterium
ACAGCACCGCCGGTGCTTGCACGCGAAATCCGGCGATCTCGCTCGTCGCCCGGCTCCCGTTGTGCAACGAGGACATCCCGACGCCGGGTGTACCAGAGGGCCGAGGTGCACCACACGGGCTGAGTCGACGGATTCCGCTGCGACGTGTGGGGAGAACGGAGTCGGCTCCCAGTTGACTCACACCTAGAGGGGGAACACTAGACATGAGGGACGTGGCAGCTGGCTGCGCCCCGCTCCTCAGCGGAAGCCGGCGATGATCAGAGCTGACGGTCTCACGAAGCGGTACGGCGACAAGACCGCCGTCAACGACCTCACCTTCGCGGTGCGTCCCGGCATCGTGACCGGGTTCCTCGGCCCGAACGGCGCAGGCAAGTCGACGACGATGCGGATGGCGCTCGGCCTCGACGCGCCCAGCGCGGGGAGCGTCACGGTGAACGGCAAGCGCTACGTCGAGCACCGCGCTCCGCTTGCCGAGGTTGGCGCGCTGCTCGAGGCCCGCTCGGTGCACACCGGCCGCTCCGCCTACAACCACCTGTTGGCGCTCGCTCAGACGTCGGGCATCCCGAAGCGGCGGGTGTCGGAGGTACTCGAGATCGTCGGACTCACCGACGTCGCCCGTCGCCGGTCCGGCAGCTTCTCACTCGGTATGGGCCAGCGGCTCGGCGTGGCCACCGCCCTGCTCGGCGACCCGGCCACGCTGCTGCTCGACGAGCCGGTCAACGGCTTGGACCCCGAAGGCATCCGCTGGATGCGCAACCTGCTCAAGTCGCTCGCCGCCGAAGGTCGGACGGTGTTCGTTTCCTCGCACCTGATGAGCGAGATGGCCCAGACCGCGGAACATCTGATCGTCATCGGCCGCGGCAAGCTGATCGCAGACGAGTCGGTCTCGGCGTTCGTGCGGCGCGCTGCCCGCGACGCCGTCCGGGTGCGTTCGCCGCATGCGGCCCGGCTCGCCGAGCTGGTGACCGGTGCCGAGGTCACCGTCCGGCCGCTCGACGATGGCGCCCTCGAGGTCAGCGGCATGACCGCCGAGCAGATCGGCGACGTCGCCGCTGTTCACCATCTGACCCTGCACGAGCTGAGTCCGGTCTCGGCGTCGCTCGAGGAGGCGTTCATGGACTTGACGCGCGACTCGGTGGAATACACCGGCACGACCTCAGTCGTCCGCCACGACACCGCTGGAGCGACGGCATGACGACTACCGAGTACCGCCCCGCAACCGCCGAAGTCAGCCCGGCAAGGCGCGCCGGCGCGCTGCCCGTCACCCAGCGCCGCGTCCTGCTCTCCGAGTGGACGAAGCTGCGGACCCTCCGCTCGACCGTGTACTCGCTGCTCGCGGCCGTGCTGCTGACCGCCGGTCTCGGCATCGCGATCTCCGCGGCCCGGGCCGGCCACTGGGCACAGGAGGACCCCCGCGAGCGGTTGTTCTTCGACCCCACCCTGACGAGCCTGTCCGGGGGCTACCTCGCCCAGCTCGCCATCGGGGTGCTCGGCGTCCTGCTGGTCACCGGCGAGTACGCAACCGGATCGATCCGCTCGACCTTCGCCGCGGTGCCGCGGCGACTGCCGGTGCTGTGGGCCAAGGCGGCTGTTTACGCCCTCACCGCGTTCGTCCTCATGGGCATCACGGCCGTCGTGGCGTTCCTCGGCGGTCAGGCGATGCTCTCGAGCAAGCACATCCAGACCTCGTTCTCGCACCCCGGGGTCGCCCGGGCGGTGCTCGGCGCGGCGCTGTACCTGACGGTGGTGGGCCTGCTCGGCCTCGCCCTCGGAGCCCTGATCCGTAACACGGCAGGCGCTATCGCCGCGCTGTTCGGGCTGCTGCTCGTCCTGCCACTGATCGTGCACTTCCTGCCCTCGAGCTGGTCGGACGCGATCAGCAAGTACCTGCCGAGCAACGCCGGACAGTCGGTCATGCAGGTGGTGCGCGACCCCATGTCGTCGTCGCTGGCCCCGTGGACGGGCTTTGCGGTGTTCTGCGGCTACGCGCTCGTCGCGCTGGTCGCGGCCGCGGTCGTGGTGAAGCGCCGCGACGCCTGAGCCGCCGCAACGCCGCCGGATCGGCTCGTCGGAACCAACGGCGATTTCCTCGTCGACCGCCGTTCTTTCTCAGCGGTTGCACGCCTGGTGAACTAGCCCAAACGGCAGCCGGCGGGTGGGCCGCGAACCCAGCGGAACGCGCCTCGCTCACCCTCGGCGCCGGCCGGGACCCTGCCGCTGTAGCTGGTTCGGTCCACGACCGCTGCCGGTACGCGTGAGATCAGCCGGCGCCGGGCTCGAGGCGCACCACAGCTTTCCGTGTCCGCTCGATGTCGGCTGTCGTAAGCCGATGCCGCGGCGCTACGGCGATCCCGAGTGCCGCCGGCAACGTCCCGGCGTCGAGCAGCCGCTGCACGGCGTCGGTCACCATGCTCGGGCGGTCACGAGCACCACGGTCCCGGAGCGCACTCGCCCCCGGTTGGTCACTACCAGGGGTGCTCCTCCGGCAAGGTTCACTCGCTACGGCGCCGGCGTCACCGCGAACTCCTCGTCGCCGAGGTGGTGCCAGCCGGTAACCACCCGGTACCGGCGACCTTTACGTCGACCCGAGAACTCAAGGACGGCAAGCTCGGCAGAACCCGTCCGAAGGTCGATCGGACCAATCTGCGGACCACCGGGTTCAAGATCCGCAAGATCGCCTCCGGAGGGTGTCGCTCGACCACTGCGTCAGCCACCCGGCGAATGTCCCACCCGAGGCGAGCCGAAGCTGAGCATTTCCGCCCACACTCCGACCACGCCGCAGACAACGTGCACGTGACGCCCGTCGCACGGTGGTCGGTCGAGCGGCCGAGAAGTGCCGATCCCGGAGGCTTCGAGCCGAGCAGGAGCCGGCGCTTTGCGCGATGGTTTCGTCACATTGGCGCGCTGCCGCCGGCCTCGGCACCACGGGCCACGATCGGCGGTCGATGCTGTCGGCGCGGTGCGAAGGTGCCCCGTTCCGCATCGCGGGTCTCGCGCGGGCTGGCACTCGTTGCCGCTGGTCCGCGACCCTACTGACGAGTCCCCCGACGTTGCTGTCGTCGGCGGTGGTCGCCACCCGGGGGTGCTTGACCGGCACCAGGGCACTGCTGCCGGGGCATGTCGCCTGGTTCCAAGCGGTCGACGCCGTGTGGACGCCCCGACCAGAACGCAGGGAAGCGTGGCTCAGTCCTACTGCCCCCTACTCGAAGCCCGCTACCGCGACCTCACTCCTGGACGCTGAACAGTCCACGACCATCGACAATTGCGGGGCGACGACGTGGATCGTCAGATGCGGTCTAGGCACCGCCGTCAGTCGGGCATAGGGTTCGCCCTTCCTGGCCGCGAGAGGTAGGTCCGTGGGACGAGCGCCGTCTGGGGCAAG